>CAXXNM010000001.1:0-256230 GCA_963674675.2 Desulfobacteraceae bacterium | reverse complement strand
AAGATATAGAGAACAGACTGACGACCCTGGCAAAAGCAACAGGTCGCACCAAGACCTTTTACGCTCGGGAGGCAATACTCAAACATCTTGACGATCTGGAAGATATCTATCTGGCAAAAAAAAGACTGGAAGATGTAAGGGCTAATCGTTCTGAAACTATTCCCCTTGAAGATGTGATGGCCCGCTATGGTATGGAAAGTTAAATTCGAGAAAGAAGCCGAAAAAGAGTTGGATAAGCTGGACAAGCAGCACGCCAAAAATATCTTGAAGTACCTGTTTACACGAATCGCCACAAAAGAAGACCCAAAACGATTTGGGGAGGCATTGCGACATGACCTTTCCGGCTTTTGGAAATATCGAGTGGGGGAATACCGGATCATTTGCGACATCCAAAACGAAACTGTCACCGTTTTATTGCTTCGGGTAGGGCACAGAAGGAACGTTTACGAGAGGTAAGATGTATCCTTCATCCTCATAAGTGTTTTACTGAATAAAAAATATCTTAAACCAATTTATACAACAAAACAGGAATTTTATAATGTCAGCTAAAGAAAATACATGTCCCAAATGCAACTCACCTTATGCCTATCCCGATGGACTCATGTGGGTATGCCCTGAATGTGCTCATGAGTGGGCACCTGATCAGGCGTCTGATACACCTTCGGAAGATGAGCCACGATTCCTCGATGTCAATGGCAATCCGTTGAAGGATGGAGATACAGTCACCACCATTAAAGATCTTAAGGCCGGGAAAGACACAATGAAATGTGGTACGAAGGTCAAAAATATCAAACTTCTTGATGACCCTGTAAAAGGCCATGATATTTCTTGTAAGATTGCAGGTTTCGGCGCCATGTATCTTAAATGTTCTGTTGTTAAAAAGGTGTAAAGGAAGAGAGTAGCGTCGGTTCGACGGAATTTTAAGCCTGTGGAGAAGAAATAGAATCTAAGCAGGAATTTCTCATCGTTCATATCCAATTGAGTAAAAATGAGTAAGAAGAAAGAAACAGAAGTTTATCCTGCTATAAAATTGTGGACACCAGGTCACTACAGTTATCTGTAGAACAAAAGGCTACTTTAAAAAATACGACGAACGTACCGAAGTCATCGACTCCACCGCCAACATATCCGGCACCGGATGCCAAAAAGCCATCTTCGTTTTCCATTGATGAAACTAAACATCATCCATTCAGCTCCCATGGTTGGAAAATTGTCATAGCAGTAATGCCTGAATCACGGCGAACGGATTAGGTGGAGACTCGATTGACAAAGAGGTGTTAAATGGAGGAACCAATGAATAAAATTATAATCGTTGTGATCATTGCGGCAATTGGCTGGTATGGAAACTTTTATTTTAAGCAAGCTGGATCAGGCTTCACACTGCAAAGAGCCTCCGCCGCATTCGATCAAATGTCAAAGCGCATTGTGTCTTTGGGAAATGAAATTTTAGATGAGGGAAAAAGCCTTGCAGGAAGCCCACCAAAACGAAGGCTCGCTGAACGTCAAATCAAATTCAAATGTGATGGAAGGCGGTATTGCTCTGAAATGACATCGTGTGAAGAGGCAATGTTTTTTCTGAATAACTGCCCTAACACAAAAATGGATGGTGATAGAGATGGAGTCCCGTGTGAAAGCCAGTGGTGCAATTGATAGCTGAACAACAATCGAAGAAAGAGCCCAGGACGGACGCATGAAATTATAAGTTTGGGGGTAATTGCACATTTAGGGTAAATCCGTCACAGAAGTTTGATTTTTTAACTCCCCCCTCCCCCCTTTGTTATTTGTGCCATTCAACACTAACTCCATCTCTTCCGAATCTAACGCTAATGAAAAACTCTCAAATTTGTCAAATGGTTGATTCACTAATGCTTTTCCATGAGCGATATCAATAACCTTAAAGTTTTTGTTGATCATCGATTTCATTTTTTTTTTGCGTGATCAGGGGGAAATGTGTCAATAAAACCGGGCTCGATAAATAATACTTTTACCCATGAACCTATTTTTACTTCGTTATTATTTTTATCAAATATCATAAATTCAGATACCTTCAAGTTCATTCTATGAATTGTTACTATTTTTTTTAACTAAAAAACGTTCCTTCATATATTACACACAATGTCTTATATGTGGAATAAAAATACGAGTTGTTTATCAATATTGTTGCCGCCGGCCTTGACCGCCCCCACCCATGGCGATGCCATCGGCTACCTCTTTAGCCGGTAAAAAAGCCACCACTCCTTTTACTTTACCTCTTCTTCCCCCCTTTTTTTTAAAAATATATTTTCTTCCATTCTTCCTTTTTTTCTTCAGATTTGTTTTTGTTTCTTAAAAGGATTTACGTTCAGAGTTGGCTTAAAAATAAGAGAAGGCTCGAAGTTGCACCTTCGAGCCTTCAAAAAGTAGGCGTCCATATAGAATACGGAAGCTACCCAACATCTCAATATAAGCACGGTTTCCGTTTTATGGCAAGAGCGGAACGTGGCAATGGTCTTATTAAAAGAAATTCGGTGTAAAAGATGTGGTATAATTTTTTATGTCTGTCATAGCTGTTGGCGTGGGCAGGTCTACTGCTGTAAATTTTGCCGCGATACGGCTCAAAGAGAAGCTCACCGTAAAGCCCAGAATAAGTATCGACAAACCGAGAAAGGCAAGATAGCACATCGTCGGCAAGAAAAAGAGCGGCGATTGAGAAATTCTCAAAAAACCGTGGATGATGACACTTCAACACCCTTCAAACTTCATGATAATCTTCGAGGAACGTCTTCTTCTTCCCATCCATGCTGCTGTTTTTGCGGGAGAAAGGGTCTTATTGTGGAACAATTCCCCCGACGAGGATATGGCAGACGCTATTGGGAAGGCGATTTTAACCATAATATTTTCAAGGAGGGTAAAAATGATTACCAAAACACTATTGAAGGAACATCGAGTTAGAAAAATTAACGGGAGTTTCGCCTGGATAAGCCACCGGTTTCTCCGCCATGGGTATTGGAATACTCTAAATCACCAGGAGCTTGTGTTGTACCTTTTTCTGGTGATGGTGGCAGATCGCCAGGGGATGTCTTATTACGGCTATGATAAAATCTGCTCTTTGACGGCCATCGGTTTGGAGGACTATATCCAGGCCAGGAACGGTCTCATGGATAAAGATCTCATCGCCTTTGACGGCTGCCTGTTTCAAGTGCTTTCCCTTCCCCCAAAAAATGTTGTAAAGCCGACGAGCAAAAAGCCTGAACAATCCACCGGCGGGCGTGGCCTTATCTCAATCGGATCAATTTTTCAAAGCCGGTTACCATATGGGCCGTATCCTTAAATATGCCGAACTTTATGGTGCGGATGTGGTCTCCGGGGCATTGGCTCATGCGACCCGGTATGATTCATTTAGTGCCGATGCCATCCTACGTATTATCCAGGGGAAAAATATCAAAGCTTCCGGCAAAAAAAACCGCTGTAAAAGGCCTGCCTGACAACGCCCGAAGTTATTTGAAATCATGTTCTGTGGACAAGGATAACCCAAAAAGGCATGATATTGTGATTAACGGAAAAACAATGGATGGCAGGAATGAATGAAAATTTAAGCGATCAGGTTCAAAAAAAGCTGCGCAAGCTTTATCTCAAGGATATGGCCCAATACCTGGAACAGGCCCTTGCCAAGGCCCAAAAAAAACAATCCGGCCATTTGGCGTTTCTGGCCGACATTGTGGATATACAAATGGAGGCAAGAAAACGCCGCTCCATTGAAAGGCGGTTGAAAACAGCTGATTTCCCCAGGAATATGACCTTTGACAACTTTGATTTTAATTTCCAGCCAAGTCTGAATGTGGAACATCTCAAAGATCTCATGGAACTATCCTTTGTGGACCGAAAGCAGCCGTTGCTTATTTTTGGGAAAACGGGTTGTGGGAAAACCCATATTGCCGCTGCCCTTGGTAACCAGGCATGCCAGGCTGGTTTTAAGGTTAGTTTTTTTTCTCTACAAAGGCTTCTAATCATGCTTTATACTTCATTGGCTGACGAATCTACTTATGAGGTGGTCGCGGGTTTAAGCCGTTTTGATCTTCTGATCATAGATAATGTGGGAAGTATCCGTACAAAAACAGAATATCCCAGTCTGTTGCTGGATTTGATCAGCGTCTGCCGGGACGATACGGCCTTTATTGCCACTTTTTCCATCAGTCTTGAAGATTGGGGAACGGTCTTGGGAGATCCGGTTGTGACCCATGCTATTATCGACAGGTTGATGCACAATGCTCACATTATTAATATCCGGAACGGTCTCAGTTATCGAACGGAAGGCTCTAATACCACGAATCCCACCAATACTGAATCCATACCCCGCTAATCCATCTTTTCACATCTGCCGGGCTTTATGCGATCCCGTATAAAACCCGGCTTTTTTACTTCCAAAACCAGGAAAACAAGGGTTGATACCTGCCGGCGGCTGTTCTCTACCGACAGCAGGCGTTTTACTGCAACAAAAATGTTTGTCAGGGCGCTATATCATCAATATACCTGGTTTTAGCTCAGTGCGTTGCAAATTCCCTATACAAATGCGAATAGGTTTTCCCCTAAAATATTACACCTGCGAGCAGCCCTGATAAATCTACCCTCCACAAGTGGAGGCGGTTCGTTTCCGGCGAGGGTGGTGGCCTTGATTGCCGGCGATAACAGTTCTCCCTTTGCCGGTGGTTTTGCCAGTAAACCACCAACTACTGAGAATCGAAACAAAGCCCATTTGTCTAACGGGCTTTGAGTTTTATTGCTCATAATTCTGTTTCCTTTCAATTCTATGGTTACATTCCTCAATAACCGGGTAAAAAATCCAGGAACAGGTAATAATCCATCTAAATTTTTAAAACTATGCCCATCTTCTTCGCAGGATTATCCACCCCTTGTTTTTCGACGAATAAACGAACCCAGAGATAATAATTTCAGGCATGAAATAAGAGCATCTTGTGTACAGGAGATAAAACTTAAAAAATGTTTGACGAGGCTGCCTGGAAGCTCATCACTTTTCACAGAACTACTCACCTGCCCTCGAATACTTTGCCATTGAGGGCTTGATGGAAAAATTCCCCTAAAAAAGGATAACCACCTGATAATGGTGTTCCGGGAAATACCACTTTGTTTCGACATTTCAAAAATGCTCCTTTCCTCAGTTTGGTTCTGCCAGTTTGAAATGATAATCAGAATAACAGGGTACCAATAATTTTTTTTGCTTAGAAAACGACAAGAAGGGGGAATTACCCTGCGCCGGCATCCTTCTCTACCGCAGCACAGGCTGAACCTAATGAAACATTCTTCTGGGACTCCATCCGGCTCTCCCCGAGGCTTGCGAGGATAGTTTGCAAAATACAAAGGCCCTCCACAAAATGGACAGGGCCTGTTTCTGTATTCTTCGGCTATTTTTTTATCAATTTCGTAAAGGTGGCAAAAAAGGCTTTTCTTTTTTAGAAGTTCTGATAGCATATTTCCTGCCCTTATTTAGGGTTTTAGGCTTGGGCAGGAGTTCCATCGATTATTTGCCAGATAAAGGGAGGAACTTCTGCCTCTAACCTGACATACCTTGCAAATTTTTTTTTATTTATCCACTATTTTTTGTGATTATTCTCAATATCAAGGTGTTTGATATATGGAACAATTGATGATTAAATTTCCAGAATCCTTTATCTTTTTTAACAGGCGGCTGCAACATAGCCTGCAAATTATATACCCCATTTGCAGGCCTTCATCGGTCAAGGATATTATAGAATCCCTGGGTATTCCCCATACGGAGATTGGAGCCATAAAGATAAACGGTAAAGAGATTAACTTCGGCTTTATACCCCGGCAGAGCTGTCGTATTGACGTGTATCCCATAGCTTTTCCCTTTGATGTAACAAAATTTTCGATACTCAGGCCCGATCCCTTAAAAAGTCTTCGTTTTATTGTAGATGTCAATGTGGGAAAACTTGCGTCATTGTTAAGGATGACAGGGATGGATACCGCCTACGACACTGAATTTACTGATGGTGAAATTGCCTGCAAAGCTGAAAAAGAGGAGCGGGTCGTACTCAGCAAGGATATCGGTTTGCTCAAACGTAAACAGATCCATTACGGTAGATATGTCAGAGCAATTCATCCTGATGAGCAATTGAAGGAAATTGTCGATTTTTTTGGGATTCAAAGCAAATTATCTCTTTTTTCCAGGTGTATCCGATGTAACACTAAATTGGTTTTGGTGGATAAAAATGATATTTTAAACCGGCTGGAGCCCAAAACTCAAAAGTATTTTCATCATTTCAAGTTGTGTGCAAAATGCAAGCGAATATTTTGGAAAGGCTCCCATCATGAGAGCATGGAGAAGCGTCTGAGAAAAGCAGGTATTACACATTCTTTCAAAGCAGAATAGGTTTATGGCAATACATCCAGGAATTGGATAGATATTGAGGCTGATTGTCGATTATCGCTGTCTTAGTCCACAAAAATCCAGAATTATTTTATCTGCGTGAATACCCTGAAAACTATTCAAAGTGTGGGGGATAGTATGGAGGATAGAGATTTTAGATACAAAAAAAAGAGCTTAGGCTCGTGTTCGACAGTTGTAGGATTATTTTTTTGAAAAATAGCCTAAATTCCTAATAAAATCAACGAAAAACTAATTTTCTGGTTCAAAACATGTAGGCACACGTATATATTAATTTATCTTGACTTACAATGAAATACATATTTTTATAGTGGGCATGTATGTACGCACAATAAAACGAAAAAATAAAGATGGGTCGGAAGTTGAATATATTCAGCTTGCCCACAACTCCAGACATCCTGAAAAAGGGTATTCCCGGGCTGAGGTGATCTACTCCTTCGGGCGTCGGGATCAGTTAGACATGTCTGCTATCAAGCGTCTTGTGGGCAGCCTTTGCCGATTTGTCAGCCCTGAAGATGCTCTTGAGCTTGAAGCCGAAGCTCATGATCTCAAATTCATATCCAGCCGCCCCGCGGGTGGAGCGTTCCTGCTCAGAGGGCTGTGGGAGCAATTGAGCATTGATAACTGCATCACAAAACTTTTGAAAAACCGGTCACTCAGCATTCCAGTGTCATCTGCTATCTTCGCAATGGTGGCAAACAGAGCGCTGGCGCCTTGTTCCAAGTTAGGTGTCGAAGAGTGGGCGGAGAAAGATGTTTTCCTGGATAATGAAAACAACATTCAGGTACAGCACCTGTACCGCAGCATGGATTTCCTTCTTGAGCATGAAAATGCTTTTCAAGAAACCGTATTTTGGTCCACAGCCAATCTTATGAATCTTACTGTCGATCTGATATTTTTTGATACGACAAACACATATTTTGAAATTGAAGAACCAGGAGATTCAGAGTTAAAAGCCTATGGTAAGTCAAAGCATAAAAGAGATGACTTGCCCCAGGTTACCATTGGACTTGCGGTGACGCGGGAGGGTATCCCTGTCAGGTGCTGGGTCTTGCCAGGTAATCAGAACGATGCTAAATGTGTCGATCAAGTTCAACGGGATATGAACGACTGGAAACTCGGTAATGTCATCTGGGCCATGGATCGCGGCATGACCAGCGAGGAGAACCGCCGCATTCTCCAAAAGGCCGGTGGCAACTATATTCTTGGTGAAAAACTCCGGGGTACCAATATCAATATGGAAGCCTTGAACAGAGGGGGTAGATTCAAGGTCATCAAGGAAAATCTTCATATCAAGGAAGTCTTTGCGGGTGAAGGCTCAGGCCGCCGCCGTTTCATTATTGCGTATAACCCGGAGCAGGCTAAGTACGATAAACAGGTACGTGAGAGAAACCTTGAGCGTATTCAAATTGAACTTGATGCGTTTGAGAAGTATACCGGAAAAAAAAAGGAAAGAATGAAGCATGAGCTTCTATCTCACAGGTCGATGGGGCGGTATCTCAAGGAATTCAAGTCAGGTAAACTGAAAACAAAACGTGCCAAGGTCAAGGAAGAAGAAAAGCTGGACGGGAAATACTTATTGAGCACCAGCGATAAGAGCCTCTCAGCAGAAGATGTCGCCTTGGGCTATAAGCAGCTCATGGAAGTCGAGAGGGCTTTTCGCACCATCAAAAGCACCCTCGGATTGAGGCCGATATACCATACAAAGGATGACCGCATCCGCTCACACGTCCTGCTTTGCTGGCTGGCATTGTTGCTGGTTCGCATAGCAGAGGTCAAAACCGGCATGACCTGGGATAGAATCCGTACTGAGCTTGAACGACTTCATCTGGGAAAATTTTTGCATAAAAAAAAGTGTGTACTACAGCACACAGAATTGACAAAAATTCAACGTAATATACTGAAAACGCTCAATATAGCCCCTCCTAATAGAATAAAATCCATCAAAAACACACCTTAATTTTGTAGGCACTACACCATTTTTTCGGACGGCTGTATCCCTTTGTTGACGCACGTCTTCAGATTTTGTATACCTACGACTGTCGAACACGAGTTTCATATGAATGTCTTTTAAGGCATAACATTAAAACTCAATAGCAAAGCATTTGCTTTATCCATTATGATTTTTTTGTTGTAAGTTATTATCTATAGCGCTCAGATAAATTGATACAGTTCTACTCAGATAAATTGATACGTTGATTCACAAAGGCAAACAGTTACCCCACCAAAAAAAATAAAAAAAACTCCGCCAGCAGTTTTTACCACTGCCATGAAGCAGAAGTTACTGCCTACCTCAATTGGAGCAGTGTAATTTTTTTCGTTAATTGAGTTATCTGGTTTTCAAGGACGGAGATCCTTTTTTCAAGATCTGTTATGGCTTGATTTTTATCGCCTGGAGGTTGATTCAGGATGTCGCTGTCGGGCTTGGGATGCATCAAGGACTTAAAAACATCACCAATATGAACCATATCATTACGCCTGACGGCTTTCCGGGGATGGGTGGTTGGTGCGGGTGGTACCTGTGTATCAGCTTTCAGTTTTTTCAAATACGCAACGCTTTGGATAAAACTGACATCCATGACCTTCATTACAAGATCAATGGTATTAAAATTTTTTTCGCAATTAAAACATCGTGCCAGATTGGTTTTCGGATTAACCCCGGTGTTCTGTTCATTGCAGACGGGGCAGCTGAACCGATATTTTCCTGTCTGGTTTGATAAGGGGATGGAAAGAGCTTCAATTACCCTGTCTATTGGGATGTGATTTCGAAGTGTGAACATATGTCGACGGCTATAACAAGGGGAATCCATGTCAATTTCACCGGCTACACTGTTTCCAGCTTTGATCTCAAACTCATGCAGTTTTTCATATTAATTACATGGCTGCATTCGGTTAACCGGTCTAAGAGTGCGGCAGTCAACTGGGCATTTTTCAAAAAAGTTTCCCATTCTTCAAACCCGAGATTTGAGGTGATCAGGGTTCATTTTGCCCTATGCCGTTTGTGCATCAGAGTAAAAAACAACCCAACCTGTACAGGTTCTATTTCTATAAACCCCAGCTCATCTATCAGCAGGCAATCGTAAGATGCAAAGGTCTTCAAGACTTTGGATTCCGTGTGATCGGCAATGGATTGATAGAGGGTTTCCACAAGTTCCGGGAACAAAATAAACTTCCCTCTGTATCCTTTGTTTATCGCCTGGGTGAGAAAGGCTGTGGCCAAACCGGTTTTACCTGTACCTGTCGGGCCGATCCAGATGATATTATGCTGTTTTAGAATATAATCGAAAGAATCATAGATCGAGAGAACCTTCTTCCTATTTAACTTTGGCTGCCTGTCAAAAGGAAACGTCTCGATCTCATATGGTTCCGGGATTCTGGCATGGACAATCCTTCTTTTTCTGGCATTTTCATGTTTAATTTTAAATTCCTGTTCAACAACGTACGTAAGTAGACGAACCGGCGAGAAATTACCTTGTTCAGCAATCTCCATGTAATCCGGCTTTTTTATTTTTGACGCCGTCAGCAGGGATTTTGTACTCAGCCAGTTTTTTTCTTTGGTGATAGATTTCCATATGGTCGCAGAACTCGAGTATCTTGACGTCAAACCGTGTTTTGCCGGGAACCCAGTAAAAATTACCATTGACGGTGGCATATCCATATTGGTCCGTCCCCCGCTCATGGGTCAGATACGGGGGCGTTACATAGGGCGGTATTTTTACAAGAAACGTCTGTTCATACTCAAATGCCCGTGCCGGAATCAGGTTGCTTTTGCTTACCGGTCTGTTCGCCATCCTCATGGTGGACCACTCAAAGGCCTGCCGGTTCATATTTTCCAGGCTTTTGAAACTTCGGCCCGGGAAGAAATTGGTTTCCACGGTATAAAAACCTCTTTCATTACCTGCTTTTCTATTGGCATGTCCAACTTCATGGCAGACAAATTTAAAGCCGTATTGCTTGGCAAATTGCTCCATTTCAGGCACGATAACAGCATTTTTGCCGGTTCCCCGAAGGCGGGCAAGATTGGTGTTGTCAATAATGCATATCCCGGCGGCATACTTCCAGAAGGTCAATGCTTCATGGATAAAGCATTTCATGGCAAATCGATTGAAAGAACGGTAAAATTTCAGATACTTCAATTTCGAGTACCTCATATAAATAAGGCTGCCCTGAACTTTGAACCGGGTTTCTCCAAATTTAGTGTTGTAAGGGGATGTGTCATGCTGCATCTCTTCACCAGGGATATCCTGCTTTTGGTCACACCTTTCATTTTTTGAGTGGCTCAGGCCAAGTTGCCGTAAATTCCGTGTCAATGTGGAGTATCCAATGGCAATGCCCATATCTTCTTCAAGGATTTCATGGATTCTCTGGGCATAACCGTCACATTTTTTGTAAAGTTTCCCAAGAAGCACGGGATCAACATGAATTTTATCCGGCCGTTTAATTTCAGGCTGTTCACCTTCCTGTTCAATGATTTTCCGGACAGTGTTACTGCTGATGTTGAGTTTGCGGGACAGTTCCCGAACCCTCATCCATAATTTCGATCATCTCAACCATGATATCCGCCTATGTAAATTATTCCGTTCCATTGGAATATACCCTAAACGTCAATCGGTTGATTGTAAGCCTGTGTGAAAAGAAGGTAGCATGGGAGGGATATAGAAAATATGATACTTTAGAGAAAAAAGAGAAGAAACAAATCACAGCCGAACAGTTATGACAGAACTATCATCAATTGTTGTGCACACTTCACCTGTGGGGAATGCCGACGGTTAATATCTGTGCTGTGATGCCCGGCCAAACAAAAATGGAGCATTCTTTTCAACGCCACCACACTGTTGATAAAAATCCAGGGCAAATGCATCCGGACCTCGTATAGAAGCAAGTTCTCAATAACCTGGGGTGATAAAGCCTGCTTACCCTTTAAATTCCGGGTTCTATTCAAAAGGATTCACTGAATTGCCCGGACTTATTGAGAACTTACGTATAGAATGATTACTGATCCTGGATCTATGGTGAATGATTGCCTCTAAAAACTGAAGTAACCCTTGGCTGTCTTGTAGTTGGACATATTGGATTTCCGATGCCAGAGCTGTATTGGATGACACAAGCAGCTTCCCGCCCGCCAGGATCATTCGTTCCCATGACAGCAGGGTACTGATATTGATGAAATCTGCAATATCCTGCAGATGATTCAGTTCATTCTCTATGGCTTCCAGGGAATCAGTTAGACTCAGGTGACCGCTAACCCTGATCCATACGGCCAGCACCATGAACTTGAGAGATAAACTACGGTAAGGAACAAGCAGAAGAGGAAGTAAAGAAAACGTCACATGCTCACATATTATAGCATTGCCTTTGCGACAACAAAAAAAACGTAACACAGGCAAGTCCGGTACAGAGAATCCTGTTATGGGACAAATTGCTTTTCGGGTGTAGCAGCCAAGGTAGCAGGCGCAATCAACTCCACAACAAATAGGGCATTTGTCTGAAAAATCAGGAATCAACCAATTATCATAATACTCTTGTAAACTGACCTTTATATGATGTAAACTGACCTTTATATGATAAGGTATCTGCAAGGGGAATCTATCTTGGGCATCTTTTTAAAAGATCTTTGTTCAACCCAATAGTTATTCCCCTCACTTCTTTTTTGCAATCTTTTTCATAGTTTCGCAGGAGTTTCTTTTTGTTCTTATTTTTGCTTTTGTCTTTTGTACAGAACATCTATTGCCGCTGCTTGGTGTATCAATTTATGTGAGCATAGGTGTATCAATTTTGCTGAGCGCTATAGGCTCTTGTCCAATTTTTTTTTAATATTACAAAAAACTGTCCGAACTATTGTTTCTCAACACTATCAACAATATACCTCAATGGATTCTGGAGTAGATGCATTTTTCACTTGGGCAAGTAGTCTTGAGTTTTGAACTTTCTTATCTAAATGCATTAAGTTGATCTTTGCTATACCTGCACTGGAGGTGATTATGCAGAAACGTATTGTCCGAAAAGAAGCTGGTGCTTGGAAGATTCGGACGGATAAAGGTGACCTTACCCCATCCGAGAAAAATGACTTGAAAGAGTATTTTGAAAAAATAGAGATGCCGTACAAATACAGTAATGGGGAGCTATCACTGCCAGAGAATGTAACTTGGGAAGAAATCGACAAGAGACTTTCCTCCTTTTACGGAGATAGTGCCGAGATATTCCCTTTTTAGTTATTAATGTGATACTTAAATACTCCCCCAGTCCCAAATCACACAGCATAGATTCTGCAATGAGATATTCAAAGAATCTATCGGTTGTAACTTGATATTTATTGTCGGCTTTGATGCATGCTTAGGCAAGTAGTCTTGAGTGTTTCTAAACTCAAGATCAAACATCCAGAGCCCTTTTTTAAATTAGATTAGCATGACAACTTGGCTAAAATCCACCGCTATTTGGAATACACCTAAATATAGGAGGTTGATTATGTACTACAAAACATCTGATCAGGAACGAATCAATTTGGGTTTTTTCGGTCACCAATGCAATAACGGTATGCATTTCTGTGGCTTATATGAAACAGAACAAGAAAGAGATGAAATAATCATTGCCTATATCAGGCAGGGACTCGTTGACCACGACAAGGTGCTTTACACACTGAATGAAAGGACAGTGGAAGATTTTTATGAAAAATTCAGCGAGGAATTTCCTGATGACAAATCACTATTGAATGATAATCCTGATCTTATTTTGGGCAACGCCGATGATTTGTACTATGAAAATGGCAACTTTTCGCCCTTGAGGATGAACAAAAACCTCGGTAAATTTTATGTAGAAACCCAAAAAGACAAAAAGACAAATATCCGTACAACGGCTGAGATGGTATGGGCTTTGGAAAAGCAGCTCGACAAAACTCAACTTATGGCGTATGAATCGCTACTAAACTATTTTATACCGGGCAAACCATGGATAAGTATCTGTTTGTACAATATCTCTCGTTTTGATGGCAAAACCATTATGCAGGCCCTGCAAACCCATCCATATTCCATAAGTAAAGGTGGTATGATTACTAAAAACCCTTACTATATTCATCCCGATATCTGGTTAGCGGAAAATGCACCTGAGTATAGTATAAATAGATGAACTGCGGATTAGTTATGCGAAGTGAGAATATTAAAGCTAATGATTTATTTCTCTTAATGTTAAACCTTTCCCAGGTGTCCTCGAGGGAGAAGATCATTGATGTATTTCTGGAAGCGATAAGTGAAATATGGCCAGATGTCACACCCAGATTTAGCCTATCATCCTCTGAGAGCGAAAATAATAGTATTGAGATCGCTACCTCAGGTAGCCATTTCGGTTTTATAAGTATTGAAAACTTTACTGAGCTAAAATCTGAAAATCAGGATTTGCTGCATAATGCATGTGGTTTGCTTGCGGTAATACTGAGAAAAAATGAACATGAAGCACTTCTTGCAGATGAAAAACTGCATTTGCATAAGCTTGTTGAAAAACGGACCTACCATTTGAATAAGGAAATCCAAGACCGAAAGCAGGCGGAGCAAAAATTGCTTGAAAGCGAAGCCAAATATAGGCACCTATATGAAACAATGACGCAGGGCGTGTTGATCCAGGATGCAGACGGGAGTATCATTGAGGCCAACAACGCAGCCTGCGAGATATTGGGCCTTACCATGGATCAGATGCTTGGTAAGACGCCCTATGACCCTCGTTGGAGACTGATTCACGAAGACGGCTCCCCTTATGACCCCGAAAAGGTGCCCTCAAACATCGCCCTGCGAACCGGGAAGCCGGCAAAGGGTATCCATTGCGGCATTTACGTACCTGAAAAAGGTGAATATCGCTGGATCGTGATCGGATCAGTGCCTCGGTTTAAGGATGGAGAAACAAAGCCCTTTGTTACAACGACCGTGTTTACTGACATCACCGAGCTCAAAAAACTTGAATCAAAGCTATTACAGTCTCAAAAGATGGAATCCATCGGCACGCTTTCAGGAGGCATCGCCCATGATTTTAATAATATTATGGCTATTATTATGGGTAACACGGAGCTTGCTTTAAATGATGTCCCAAAATGGAATCCTGCTCATTCCAGCCTTGAAGAGATTAAAACAGCCAGTCTCAGAGCAAAAAATATTGTGAAGCAGCTTTTAAGTTTCAGCCGCAAGACCGATCAGAAACTACAACCCATTCAAATTGCTTCAGTCATTAAAGATACGCTGCAATTTTTGCGATCAACGATTCCAACCACCGTAGAAATTCATAAACACATACCGGACGATGAAATAGTTATTCTTGCTAATTCAACCCAGATCAATCAGGTAATGATGAACCTGTGTATCAATGCTTCCCAGGCCATGGAGGAAACAGGGGGGACTCTTAAGATCAACATTGAAAAGACAATCTGTGAAGCAGAAGATGTGAAGGAGTTTTCTGATCTAATCCCAGGCAACTATCTCAAAATCACAGTCAATGACACCGGTCCCGGCATAAGCCCTAAAATTATTAACCAAATTTTTGATCCCTATTTTACAACCAAGGAAATAGGGAAAGGATCGGGTATGGGATTGTCTATTGTGCATGGTATTGTCAAAAACCATAACGGTGCTATTTGGGTCGACAGCAGCCTTGGCAAGGGTACCACTTTCACCCTTCTGTTTCCGATGGTAGAGGGAAAACCTGTAAATGAAACTGAAACAATAGATAAAATTCCCAGAGGAGATGAAACCATCCTCTTTGTTGATGATGAAGAATCGATTTTACGACTGACGCAAAAAATACTGAAACGCCTCGGATATAAGGTTGAAACGAGCCTCAATCCTTTACAGGCAATGGATTTATTTCAGTCAAAACCTGATTCCTTCGATCTGGTCATAACAGATATGACAATGCCGCAGATGACCGGTGTTAAACTGGCTCAAAAACTAAAAAAATTTCAACCTGACCTCCCTGTCATTATCTGTACAGGCCACAGCTCACTAATTGATGAAGAGAAAGCAAAACGACTTGGGGTTGACGGTTATGTTATGAAGCCTGCATCAATGTCCACAATTGCAAAAGCTATACGAAAAGTTTTGGACAAATAACACAATATTTTCTATAACTCTGGAACAGGAATATTCCCATATCTTGTGATTGAGATGAATAATATTTTGTCACTTTACATTAAATTATATAAAAAAAAGCCCGGGGGTAGTAAGACATTTTCCCATATTAATTTTTATAATATAAAAACTGGAATATCCGGTTCCTTTGAGTCATGATTAGATATCCAAGTCTGGAGCCTTAGCTGACGGATTTTCTTAAGGATATCGAGAATATTCATGACTTAATTTGCTGATGCTTTTGATGGATATTAGGGCAAGTACGCATGAGTTCCTGACATTGCCTCATAGCGTGCTCGAATTGAAGGCAAGTGTATCTATGCTTTCAATTGATTCTGATTGCACAGGTCAATCGGTGTGGAGATAGTGGTTCTGCAATGGCTAAAGACTTGGCGCTCATCTTAAATTATTTGAATGAAAAGCACGGCTTTGACTTTTCCGGCTACCGTACCGCTATGGTTTCCCGCCGGATCGGGGAACGAATGACTTCCATAAAAGTTGAGAACACCACTGACTACCTCCACTATTTGCAAGAAAACGCTGATGAACTCGATAACCTGCTCGATGTACTGACCATCAATGTGAGCCGGTTTTTCAGGGATACGCTGACATTTGACTACATTGCCGACAGGGTCCTTTCGGCGATTGTTTATGAAAAAAAGAAGGCTGGCGATAATTCTATACGGGTCTGGTCAGCCGGTTGTGCCATGGGCGAAGAGCCCTATTCCATTGCGATCCTGATCCATGAATTACTTGAAAAAGAAGCCCTGAAAACCAATATAAATATCTTTGCAACAGATATTGACGGCAAGATATTAAAAAAAGCAAAGAAGGCGGCCTATCCATACGAAAGCATCAAAAGTATCAAATACAGGCTGTTGAAAAAGTATTTCAATGCCGAAGGAGAAACCTTTCAATTAGTGCCCGCTATTCAGAATATTGTATCATTTTCGGTATATGATATCCTTGACAAGAAAAGCTATGCGCCCCCTGAAAGTGTTTTCGGTGGCTTTGATCTGGTGTTGTGCCGGAACGTGTTAATCTATTTTGATACCGAACACCAGGATCAAATATTTGGCCGGTTATATCGGTCACTGACTAAAAACGGCTATCTGGTGCTGGGTGAATCAGAGATCCCGACAAAAAATTATCAGGGCTGTTTTAGAAAAGTGAATGAATGCTGTCATATTTATCAGAAAAGATAACGATGCGGATAGGTTTCGACGTTGTCAGAAAAAGGAAGTAACTCCATGGATTTTATAAACAACATTACGATCAAAAGCAGAATGGTTCTCTCTTTTGCGTTTGTGCTGATTTTTTTCATTGTTTTTGCGGTGTTTGCAATCATAGGAATGAATAAACTGGGCGAGTTAACTTCCACTCTGTATGAACATCCGCTCAAGGTTTCAAATGCGGCCCAAAAAGCGAAGGCCGGTGTTATCAGGATGCACAGGAGTATGAAGGACGTATCCATGTCGACAACAGAAATGGAACTGCACCAGGCCATTCAGATCGTCCAAGCGGAAGAAAAACGTGTTTACCAGAATCTGGAAATCATAAAAAACAGGATTCTGGGAAAAGAAGGTAAGGCACTTGTAAATGAGACCATTGACTTGTTTGCCGGCTGGAAACCGATCAGGATAGAGGTGCAGCAGTTAACGATACAAGGTGACAGGGAGGCTGCCGGACGTATTACCAGAGAAAAGGGTGCTGACTATGTATTTAATCTGGAAAGAAAAATGATGGAACTTACTGCCTATGCCATAAACAAAGCAGATGGTTTCATGGAGCAGACAAATGGTGTGCAAAGTGGGGTTCTTAGAAATACGATTATTTCTATAGCTGCCGCTATTTTACTGTCCTTTTTGATAATTACTTTAATAACAAAAAGTATTCTCACAAGTGTGTCCAGACTTAAAAATACCATGTCCGAAGTGACTCAAACCGGCACGCTTATCAAGTCGAAACTTGCCGGAAACAACGAAATATCGGACATGGCCCGAGATTTCAACAGACTGATTGACAGACTGCAAGGCCAGTTCTGGCTTAAGGACGGACAGACTTCTTTGAATGAAGAGATGGTCGGTGAGCTCAGTTATGAAGAGCTGGTAACAAAAATAATCAATTTCATATCAAGATATGCAGACGCTTGTGCCGGTGCTTTCTACTCATTTGATGAAAAGCGCTCTGTGTGTAAGCTAACTGCATCCTATGCATTTGTTGAAGGAAGACACTTTTCCAGTGAATTCGACCTTGGTGAGGGGATTGTCGGGCAGGTAGCCCTTGAAAAAAAACCAATTCTACTCAAAGGGATAACCAGTGAGGAAGCTTTGGTAAAATCCGGTACTGTCAGTGAACCTCCCAGGAATTTATATGCCTTTCCGTTGGTATACGAGAATAAATTATTAGGCATATTGGAAGTGGCTACATTTGAGGAAATAACCCCGCTCAAAGTTGAATTTTTGGAAATGACTGCCCCCATCATATCGACAACGCTTTACACCGCATTACAAGGGGAGCAGATTCAAACCCTTCTTGAATCCACCCAGAAAGCCAATGAAGAGTTGACGGCCCAGGCAAAAGAGTTACAAGCCCAATCTGAAGAACTTCAGCAAACATCAGAAGAATTGCAGCAGCAGAATGTGGAACTGAAACAGCAGCGATTGGCGGTGGAAGGTGCCAGCCGCATGAAAAGCCAGTTTCTATCGAACATGAGCCATGAGCTGAGGACGCCGCTTAATTCCGTTATGGCCCTTTCCCGGGTTCTTATAATGCAGGCAAAGGCGAAGCTCAGCCCTGAAGAGGGCAACTATCTGCAGATCATTGAGCGTAACGGTAAAAATCTGCTCGCCCTGATCAACGACATCCTGGATCTTTCCAAAATTGAGGCCGGTCGGATGGATGTGAATCCGCAACCGTTCTCACTTCCTATGACGCTGGAAAATATTGTGGAGAGCATTACACCTATTGCAGCAGAAAAGCAGATCGAGATTCATCAGGATATCCCTAAGGATCTCCCGCTGCTTGAAAGCGATGAAATCAGGGTGTCCCAGATCCTGCAGAATCTGATCGGCAATGGTGTCAAATTCACAGATACGGGAAATGTGACGGCTTCGGTGCAGAGCGACAAAGAAAAGATAGCCGTCCGGATTACGGATACCGGCATTGGGATTGCAGAAAACGACCTCCCGTATATTTTCGACGAATTCCGGCAGGTGGACGGGTCTTCATCCAGAAGACATGAAGGCACGGGGCTTGGCCTGGCCATCGCCCGCAAGGCAGCAAGAATGCTGGGCGGGGATATCACGGTGACAAGCACCCCGGGGAAAGGATCCACGTTCACCCTGACGCTGCCCATCGTCTGGCAGGGTCTGGCACCGGTCTATGAACCGATCGACTGCAGAGACCCGTCAACCGTGAAACCGGACCTCGTGCTGAAAAAAACCGATGTAAGCTCAGCGACACTGCTTGCAGAAATAAAAAGAATCCTGAGGGATCTTGAAGAAGATTCGAAAAACTTAGTGGTTAAACAATCGACGGTTCCGCCCCGGATTCTGATTGTTGACGATAATGAGACCGTGATCATCCAGGTCAAGGCGGTTCTCGAATCTGCCGGGTATGTTGGCGATGTGGCCAGAGGAGGACAGGAGGCCCTTGATTATGTTTCTCATACCATCCCGGACGGTATTATTCTGGATTTGATGATGCCAAAGATCGATGGTCTTGCAGTGCTGGAAAAGATACGGGGTACGAAGGCAACGGCAAAAATACCGGTTCTGATCCTTACAGCCAAGGACCTGACCCCGGAGGATTACAAGAAACTCAGCGCCAACAATGTCCAGCAGCTTGTGCAGAAAGGTGA
The DNA here is from genome assembly GCA_963674675.2 of Desulfobacteraceae bacterium. Taxonomy (GTDB): domain Bacteria; phylum Desulfobacterota; class Desulfobacteria; order Desulfobacterales; family Desulfobacteraceae. The sequence continues at coordinate 236,861 of CAXXNM010000001.1, read as the reverse complement.
TATTGACCATGATAGTCTGCTGTACCGAATCCGGCTGATGGTTTCGGAAAAAACGCAGACAACGTTTGAAACCGAGACCTTCACACAGAGACCCCCAACCCATAAACCTGTCACCTCCCAATTAGAAAGCACACCAATGCGAAAACCCGGCGGGGAAAAGGCCACCATTTTGGTGGTGGAGGACAACCCGGACAACATGATCACCATCAAGGCTGTTTTACAGGACCGATACCGGATCCTGGAAGCGACGGATGGCGAAGCAGGCCTGCAGATGGCAGAAGAAGCAGAACCGGACTTGATTCTGCTCGATATGGGCCTGCCGAAAATCGACGGCTTCACGGTGGTTCGGAATCTAAAGGGTAAGACCGGGCTGAGGAATATTCCGGTGATTTCCATGACGGCTCAGGTCATGAAAGGAGACCGGGAAAAGATTCTCGCAGCAGGATGCGATGATTACATCCCTAAACCGATTGACCCGGAAAGTGCCATGAAAAAGATCAGTGAATGGCTGAAAGGATAGACTCTCATGTCGAAAATACTCGCAATTGATGACAAGCCGGACAATCTGACAACCCTGTCCGCTTTGCTGAATAACCTGATGCCCGGTTGTGCGGTAATCACCGCTCAATCCGGTGTGGATGGGATCGAGAAGGCCGGATCCAAATTGCCTGATGTCATTTTGCTGGATGTGAAGATGCCGGGTATGGATGGCTTTGAAACCTGCCGGCGGCTGAAATCCGATAAAAGCACAAAGCCCATCCCGGTGATTATGGTTACGGCCATAAAAACAGACTCCCAGAGCCGGGTAAAAGGACTGGAGATCGGCGCTGATGCCTTTCTGGCCAAGCCGATTGACCCGTATGAACTTGTTTCACAGGTCAAGGTCGCCCTCCGGATCAAAAAGGCTGAGGATGCCCTGCGGGCGGAAAGAGATTCCCTGGAGCACCTGGTGGAAGAACGCACCAAGGAGATAAAACAAAGCAAAGAGAATTTAGAAAAAGAGCGGGAATTATTTAAAACCATCGTCGATCAAATTCCTGTCATGCTGACGCGGTATGACTCTCAAAAAAATATGCTGTTTCTGAATAGGGAATTTGAAAGAAAGATTGGTTGGAGAACAGAAGAAGTCCAGAATATCGATATGATGGAGAAAGTCTACCCAGACCCAGAGTACCGGAAAAAGGTTTCTGAGTACATGAAAAAAGCGACAGCAGAATGGAAGGAATTTCATGTACAGTCAAAATCCGGGGATATCATAGAATCAGAGTGGTCCAATATCAGACTTGAGGACGGAACCCAGATTGGCATTGGCATTGACATCACCGATCGCAGGAAGGCAGAACGCGAATCTTTGATTTTGCAAACAGCTATTGATCAGGCTCCTATCGGTATCGCCCTTGCTGACAAAGATACTAATATTTACTACTGCAACCCTGAAGGCTTAGGCATGCGGGGTGGTGATGCAGATGATCTTGTTGAAATCCCGAAAGACGCATTCAAAAACTGGCAAGTTTTAATGCTTAATGGAGAACCATATGAAATAGAAAAGCTTCCCCTTGTCAGGGCGATTAAAAAAGGCGAAATAATAAGAGAGGAATTTATCATCAGACATGAGGACGGAACCAACCATATTTGTGACGCATTTGCCTGCCCAATATTTGAAAACGGAAAAGTCGTGGCGGGAATGGTTATTTTTCTTGATATCACCAAACGTAAACAGGTTGAAGACAAATACCGATCAATGATGGAGTCATTTTCAGATCCGCTTTATATATGTTCACCGGATTTTAAAATCGAGTACTTGAATCCTGCAATGATTGATCGACTCGGTAGAGATGCAACTGGTGAATCCTGCCATTTGGGGATCCATGGTTTGAACAGCAGGTGTGCGTGGTGCAGTTTTGATCAAGTTGCCACTGGGAAAAAAATTGAGACCAAAATCAACAGTCCCTTTGATGGCAGAGATTACCGCATTACCAACATGCCGGTAAAAAATAATGACGGCACCATTTCAATGATGTCCATCTACAGGGATATTACTGATTATTTAGAAGCAGTTTCCCAAAATGAAAAGGCTCAAAAACAGATCATTCAATCCCAAAAATTAGAAGCTATCGGTAACCTTGCCGGCGGTATTGCCCACGATTTTAACAATATCCTCTCGTCGATCCTTGGATTTACAGAGCTGGCGCTTGATCAAGTTGAAAAAAATAGCGAACTTGAAGATGATCTCCAGGAAGTACTTCAAGGTGGAAACCGTGCCAAAGAACTTGTTAAACAGATCCTGGCTTTTGCACGAAAGTCAGAAGAAAAAATCAGGCCGATGCAGCCAAGTATCATTGTAAAAGAGGTTTTAAAATTCATTCGGTCATCTATTCCAACAACGATTGAAATAAGACAGAATATTAACAGTGATTCTTTAATAATGGGCAACCCGACCCAAATCCATCAGGTAATAATGAATCTTTGCACCAATGCAGCGCATGCCATGGAGGACCATGGCGGTTTGCTTGAACTCAGCATAAATGACATCTGTTTCGAAACTGTTTCTAAAAAAGAAAACGTTGATTTGAAACCAGGAGATTATATTCGGATACGAGTGTCAGATACCGGGACAGGCATTCCTGACAAAATCATCAACTCTATTTTCGAGCCTTATTTCACCACAAAAGGCCCTGGCGAGGGCACAGGGATGGGGCTTTCCGTCGTTCATGGCATTGTTGAAACTTATGGCGGGAAAATTACGGTTGACAGCAGACTTGGCCAAGGTTCAACATTCACAATATATCTGCCGATTTCAAAAAAACGCCAACTGGATCGCAGTTACACACCTGAAGACCTGCCAACCGGGTCAGAGAAAATCCTTTATGTTGATGATGAAGCCACTATTGCTAAGATGGGGAAGAGGGCTCTTGAGCAATTGGGCTATTCTGTTGAAACAAGAACCGACAGCCGTGATGCTCTTGAGCTTTTCAGGTCAAAGCCAGATGATTTTGATCTGGTTATGACTGACATGACAATGCCCAATATGACAGGAGATGTGCTCGCTTCAGAACTGATTAGTATTAGACCTGGTATTCCGGTTATCTTGTGCAGCGGCTTCAACAAAAAGGTTTCTGATGAATCGGCCACAGAAATCGGCATCAAAGCATTTGTGAACAAGCCATTTGTAAAGGCAGACTTGGCAAAAACGATCCGTAAGGTGCTTGATAAGACCAAAGGCTAAAGTTGCAGATGATTATCCTATGCGTAAATTTTCGGCTATCCTGAATACTTGAGGATACAGGATGTATTCTGGAAAATTTTTTTAAGGTAAAAAACATCTGTTTGACAACCGTTGAACCTCATATCCCAGGGCGACTACTTTGTCTATTTTTTCCCGATAAGGAAAAATTTTCTAAAATCAAAAAGAATTACAAAAAAAATGCCCGTTCGGGAAAATTAGAGGAGTAGTTTGTCATGCTGTTGTGTTGGTGGGGGTGAGGTTACTGATAGAACTTGAATAATCAATTTATCTTCTAATACTATTGGTTTTGTTTTTATTTTTTCACTCAAAAAATTTGAGATTTTAAGCGCAGTATTAGAGGAAACAGGCAATTTATAATATTCAAACAATGATTGAATCAAGTCGTCTTCATTATCAAATATCCATTCAGCAGTAAAAAATTCTGATTCAACTATGGATAGGCAGCTATTAATTATGGATTTCTGAGCCAGTATGGTTTCATTATTCTCATTATGAATGAATGTGCACACCTGTTCAACTTCTCCTTCATTGACAGGTTCAATCACAAGAATATTTCCTCTTGGCTTTAGTACTCTAACGGCTTCATTAAGGGCTTTTTGGCTATTTTGATGGTGCAACGAGAGAGTAAATACTATCATATCAAAAAAATTGTCAGGGAAATTTAGTTTTTCACCAGATTCAACTCTGAAATCAACTTCCGAAAGGTTTGTTTTGGCTTCTTCGATGGCATTTACATCTGTATCAATAGCTATAAATAGATTGGTTGCTTTAAATAAAAATGAAGAAATACGTCCAGTTCCACATCCAATCTCAAGTACTCTTTTGTTCTTTAATTCTGCATATTGAATTATTTTATCGAATATTTTTTGGTCACTATTTTCTTTCATATGAATATCTTTTAAGGCATAACATTAAAACTCAATAGCAAAGCATTTGCTTTATCCATTGTGATTTTTTTGTTGTAAGTTATTATAAAAATTGTCTCCACATGTTTCGCCCCATGAGCCATTAAATTATTCAGAATGTTCTAAAACATATGACATAAAATCTTTACGAAGGCAAAACCTTTAATGGGTTTAACCCTAAATTCTTTTATATGAAAGTCTCCGTAAAAGATTGTTTTTTAAAGACTTTCAATCTTCGTTGTGGCCGGGTAAAAAATATGCTCCGGCCATGCCGGTTTATACAGAACACGGTCGCTATTGTTGTTTTTACTGAAAAAAATGATGATATAATTCGCATTATCTCCTTAAGAAAGGCAAAAAATCATGAACGCAAAATTTTTGAAAGAAAAATCAAGCACAGATTGTCCAATAATGGCAGCATTTCGCACAAAATCAATCAGCTCATGGGTATCCTTCATATTGCCTCAAAAGTAGTTGACACTTTTTTGAAGTGATTCCCCCAAAATGGGAAGATTGATTCAGAAAGTGCCAACCGATGAATGAAACATGCCAGCTCATGATGTTTTTTTCTGACTTACAATGAAATCTGCTATCTTTTCAGCAGAATCCCCAAACAGGTTCTCGATGCGGATGAGATCAAGGAGCTTGTCATCCCAGGTAATTCCGTTGGATTCCAGGGTTATATCTTTGATCCTCTGGTATTTGCCTCCAAGGGCCTTGATGCGTTTAAGTAAAGACACCTGGGAAATATCTTTAAATGAGACGTTCATGGACAGGAGATATTCAATGGCGCTGGAGTTGGGAAGGGATGAGAGTATGGGCACCACAAGTATGCTTTTACCATCTTTTCTTCCTTTTCCACTGTACACATTACCCTCCCGGACAATGATGTTCTTGGTGCCCCTTAGACGGTGTTCCGTCTCCACCCTGGAGGTCTCATTAACGAGGGTGCCGGTTTTTTTCATCACCTCGATCTTTGTTTCCATGGTTGGTTCACCAAGGAGATTAAGGCCGGAAATTCTGTATAGGAGTGCTCCGTTGACCCTTGAGAGTACCTTCTGAATATTTTTTATTACCATCACGTTTTTGTGGGTGATTCTGCTGATGGCTATGTTGTGGACTGCAAGCTCATCAAACACGATGCCCTCAAATTTTTCAGTGATTCTGCTGGTGCCCACGGTAACGGTCTTTGCCTGGTGCTTGATGGCATCAACGGGGCGTGACATGGTGTTGATGGAATCTGACATATTTTTGAAAAATTCATCCAGCATGTTGGAAGGGGTGCCTTTTCCTTCAAAATCAATTTCAAAATCCGCAACAGGAAGCCTGCCTGACAGGTATTTTAAAAGAAGTGTTATGTTTGCGGCATTGTTGATGCACATGGCAGCAGGAAATTTGTTGTCCCTGCGTCTCTTGGAGAAATCATTGTAGAATGAGGCAGTTTTTTCCCTGAACCGGTTTTCAAGCAGAACCTCATAAACATCATGGCCGCTGTTTTCATACCCGCCTATAAATTCCTGCATTTCCCGCAAAAAAGCATACATGAACTCCGAGCTTTCGTTGATGGCAAGAGCTGCATAATATCCCCAGAGATGACCGACCAGAGTGTTCAAGACAGGTGAAAAGTGTTCCTCTGTCCTGGGAATGCAAAATACATCCTGGGCATAAATGTCAAAACGGTCCTCTCCCTCATCCGTGATGACAATGGGAGCTGCCTTGTGGGCATGAAATATTGCCGTATCTTTTATAATATCTTTAAGGACGCTCTCCCTGGTTCCTGCGGCACAAATGATGATCAGGGGCTCAGATGACAGATCAATGTGTTTTTTATCTTCCACAAAGTCAGAAGATATTGTTTTGTAGCATAATTCGCTGAGCTTGATACGTATCTCATCGGCAGATGTTTTGTTGGCACCGCTTCCCACGGTGGCCCAATAGTTCCTTGACAGTGAAATGCCCCGGGCCGATTTTTTGATCTTGTCCTGCATCTCTAAGATGGTTCTCATTTTATCGGGCAGAGCCGCAAGTTCCATTATCTCCCGGGTCACCCTTTCAGGGGAGATGCTCTCCATGATGGATGCGATGTGAAGACCTAAGATGGCTCCGGCGGTAATCTGGGAGTAGAAGGCCTTGGTGGAGGCCACGGACATTTCTATGTCTCTGCCGCTGCTGGTATAAAATACCCCGTCGGCCTTAAAGGTGAGGTCCGAGTCCCTTCTGTTGACAATGGCAAGGATCTTTGCGCCCCTGGAACGGGCCATATCAACGGATCTGTTGGTGTCGGTTGTTGTGCCGGACTGGCTGATGGCAACTATGAGATAGGATTTCATGGAGGTTTTTTCTCCATCTTTTCCCTGGATGGAAAATCCTGATAATTCCGAAGCTTTCATGGCCCTGATGTTTATCCCTGTTTCAAAGAGGTAATGGCTGAGAATACCTGCACATCCCTGGGCCGCAACCCCTGCCGTGCCCTGGCCGATGAAGTATATATTTCTTATCTCTTTGTTTTTCAGAGCTGTTTCCAGTATTTCAGGGATTATTGACCTGTCAAGAATAGTGCTGTAAAGACCTGTTTTAGAGGAGGTCTTCCATTTGTTTTGCAGGGTTTTTTCAACAGAGAGGGGGGCTTCTGAAACTTCTTTAAGAAAATAGTGTGGAAAGGCCTGGCGGTCAATGTCCCTGGATGTAATTTCACTGAATTGAATATCTTCATTGGTGATGGTGATGGGCTCTCCGTCATAGTCCATGGAGCTGATGCCGGATATGCCTCCTTCCGACATCTGGTCAAGTATCATAATCTGGCCTTTTTTTTCGCCGTTGAGCTTTATAAAGGCCTGGGTCTCCTCTACAATACCGTAGAGTTCTGAAGCCGCAATATAATGATCCGGGGCAAGGCCCACAAAAATGGCCTGGCCGCTTCCCTTCTGGGCCAGAAAAAGCTTGCCAGGAGCCCTGTCCGTGTGCATGGTGATGGCATGGGATCCCTTGAAATCATTGACTGCAAGCCGGAACGCCTCGGTAATTTCAACACCTTGTTTAAGGTAGTGTTCGATCTGCAAAGGAATAATCTTGGTGTCAGTGGCAATCTCGGGTGCTATGGCATCATATCTTGCCTCATATTCTGATTTCAACTCCAGATAGTTATCTATGTCACCGTTCAGGCATACATGGATGATTCCGCTTTTTTCAATGAGGGTATCTGTGGGCTCATTATCCACAGGATGGCAGTTGGCTTCGGTAATATCCCCCACAGACGCCCACCTGGTATGAGCCGAAAGAGTTGCAAAGGAAGATGGAAACCCGGACATCAATTGGAGGATTTGATCGTTTCTGATCTGGGTTCTTATAAAGGCCACGTTATCCCCAAGGGAGCCTATTTCTGCTGCATACTTGTAAACAATTGATATGGCCACTCTTGGTGTGGCGTCCTGATACAGGGAGTCATGAATGGTAATGCAGTTGTTGGTCAGGATGGTTTTACCGGTTCTTAGTTTAAGCTGCTGCTCAAGTCCTGCGCCGGCTATTTCCTGCCTTAAAATATCATAATTTTTTTTTGAAAATGTAAAAAGAAGTGAAATGCCGGCAGAATCCCTGCCCCTTACCTCCAGCCTGTCTAAGCTGTTTAATACCGCGTTCAAGCGTTTGAAATTGGCCAGCTCATGGCATCCCCAAACTCTTTCAGGGCTTATGGAAAGGTTTTTTATCCTTTCGATGTTTTCAATTACTTCCCTTTGGAGGCACCAGATAGTGTCCTGGAGTTTTTCAATTCTGCCTGCTGCTGTATCAAAGTCATCCGGGGGAAGTTCTGCCATGCTGTGCTTTAGCTGCTGTTTTTCCTGCTCAAGCAGGCTGGACAGGGCTGCTTTGATTTTTTCAAGTTCTTTTATTTTTGACTGTTCTGAAAATACCTCAAAAAAAGGATCTTCTGATCTTAAGTATCTTATCTTTTCAAAAAGGGTGTCAAGGGGAGAATGGCCTCCAAGGTAATGATCATGAATTGATTTATTTTTGGCACTTAATTTTTCAAATGTTGACTCCATCATCTTCGAAACTGTCTCTGCCATGGAATAAATATCTGTACTATCAGAGGTTTTTTGAGCTTTAAACGCCACCAGGGCGCAGATTCCGCAGCACAGGGTACACGGGTGGTATGGAAATAGGATCAATGAATTTTCACGGGCACCTTTAACTGATTTGGCAAACTCAATGTTCATTGAAAAAAAACGGGTCAATTTTTGTTTAAAAGCTTTTGACTTTATAAAGGCCGGCTTTCTCAAGGCATAGATCATCATTTTCTCCTTTAACAGATTATCCATTGTTGATTTTCTGAGAATTTGAGGCAAGGCAGTTATTAAAGTATTCTTTTAGAATCATCTTACCCAGGGCGCTGGCACGGGTACCGATGTATTTTCCATGTCCCACGACCACGGATATCACGATCTGTTTTTTTCCCCTTTTTTCCCTTGCAAAACCTGTGAACCAGTCAAATTTAACCGTGTGTGCTCTGTTATAAAGGGAACCTGTTTTACCTCCTATGTCAAGCTTTGACAGGACAGCATCTTTTTTAGATCCTCTAAAGTATTTCCTGGCTGTTCCCAAGGTGACGGTTTTGTTCATGAGTTTCATGACGGTTTTTGCTGTCCCTGGTTTTACTGCATAGTGGGCTGTCTCATTCTTGCGGTTATAGATGAGATTACCCTTTTCATCGGTCACGGATTCCACAAGGCAGGGAACAGGAGTTTTACCGGAATTTAGGATGGTGCTTGTCAGCATGGCACCGAAAACAGGAGAAATCAAGGTGGTCTTGTTGAATCCAGATGCAATCTCGGCCCACTGGTAGGGAATATCTGTGATCTCGGTGACAGGGGCTCTGATGGTTAAATCAGAATCAATGGGCTGATTAAATCCAAAGGCCCTGGCATATTCCTTGAGAACGCTGCCTCCTAATTTCTTTGCCCCGAGTTTTCCAAAAACAGGATTAATGGATTGGGCAAATGCGGTCTCAAAGGATACTTTATTGCTATTGCAGGTTTTTATTTCTCTAAGCTGCCTTTTGTAAAGGGTGTATTTGCGTCCATTAAAGTAAAGAGGCGTCTTTGGGCTATATCCACAGGTTTCAACGGCTGCCGAAGCCGTCACGATCTTAAAGAGGCTCGCGGCAGGATATTCCCCCTCGGTGCAGGGATTGGTGTCGGGAGAAGATAGATCAAAACCGGCCATTGTGAGTATACGGCCGGTTTCAGGTTCCATTGTAACAATGGCGATGATTTCAGGTTTTCCCCGGTCAAGGCCTTTTAGTTTTTGAAGTCTTGATAGAACAAAGTGCTGCAGCCGGATATCAAGGCTTGTATCCACGGCAAGAATCTGATTGTTGATATTCAGTGTAAAATTTCTCTTTTCACTGTTTGCAACAAGGTGTGTGTTAATAAGATCTTTTAATTCCTGCCTTGTAAGTTTTGGTGTTTCTTCATCTGCTTTTTTTTCCGGCTCAAATATGTTTTTTAATTTTAAATTATCCTGGTTATTGAAAAGTCCTGTAATTTTTTTCAAGGAGTTATCTGCGCAAGAAGAAAAAGAGGAAGCACAGGAGCTGATAGAGTTCACGCAGGAGTTTAATTGATTGACGCACTGGCTTAAAACATCAAGCTTCCATATCCCAAATACTGCTCCAAAAAGCAAAAATGAGAAAAAAATCAGTTTCCCAAGTCTTTTTGCCTTTTTTTTCTTCTGGGATGCAAGACGCAGTTCTGATTGAAACTCCCGCCATGAAATTTTTTCATCTTGAATTTTCAAAATTATTTCTTTTGGTCAGTTTTAGATTTTTTTGGGTTTGATCCTTTCTGGACAATCCTTGGAAAAAGGATCGGGGGTTTATCAATCATGGTTCCAGGAAGGGTCCTGGCCCATGGCATAAGGGCTTCAATAGTCTCAAATTCCTGATCGCTTAATTCAGTACCAAGTATTTTATTCATTTTTACTGAAGTTGCCGGCATTACAGGATAGATCAGGCCGGAAACAACCCTGAGACTCTCTATAAGATTATATATAACAGCGGCAAGCTCTTTTTTCCTTGACTCTTCCTTGGCTATAACCCATGGGGCGGTGGTGTCAATATATTTATTTAAAATCGTAATAAAATCCCATATCACAATGATTGCTTTTTGAAATTCATTTTTATCCATGGCCCGGCAAAAGGATTGAATTGTCTCCTGGGCAGGAGTCTTAAGGCAAAGGTTGTGGTTTTTTTCAGTTTCTGCGTCTGTTTCAGGGATAATTCCTTCAAAGTAACGGTGATTCATGGCAAGCACCCTGGAAAAGACATTCCCAAGATCATTGGCAAGATCGGAATTTATTCTCTGGACAATGGAATCTTCAGTAAAATTTGCATCAAGACCGAACACCATTTCCCTCATGAGAAAATATCTGAAGGGGTCAACTCCATACACATCGGTAATCTCCACAGGATCTGTGACGTTTCCAATGCTTTTGGACATTTTACTTCCTTCCACGTTCCAGAAACCATGGACATTGAGGCTTTGATATGGTTCTATACCCGCGGATTTGAGCATTATGGGCCAGTAAATACCATGGGGTTTGATGATGTCTTTTGCCACAAAATGCCGGGTATTGGGCCAGAACTTCTTAAATAAGTCCCCATCTGGGAAACCCAGTGCTGAAATATAGTTTGTAAGAGCGTCAAACCAGACATAGGTGACATAATTCTCATCAAAGGGCAGGGTAATACCCCAGGTGAGCCTTGTTTTTGGGCGGGATATGCAAAGATCCTCCAAAGGTTCTTTTAAGAAGGAAAGTATCTCATTTCTGTACCGTTCAGGGGTTATGAATTCCGGGTTCTTTTTGATGTAGTCGATGAGCCAGTCCTGGTAGTCGGACATTTTAAAGAAGTAATTTGACTCCTTGATAAGTTTGGGTTCCGTGCCGTGGTCAGGGCATTTACCGTCCACAAGCTCCCTTTCCTGATAGAAACGCTCACACCCAAAACAATAGATGCCTTCATATTCGCTGAAGTATATATCACCTGAATCGTAAATTCTGCCGAGGAGCATTTCAACAACTTTAATATGCTCTTTATTTGTGGTGCGGATAAAGTCGTTGTTGCTTATGTTCAGCATGGGACAGAGGTTTTGAAAAAGAAGGCTTATTTTATCGGCATAGGCCCTGGGGGATATATCCTGTTTTGTTGCAGCTTCTACGATTTTATCTCCATGCTCATCTGTTCCTGTGAGAAAATAGGTTTCCCTTTCACACATCCGGCTGTACCTTACGGCAACATCAGTTGTGATGGTTGTATAAGCATGGCCTAAGTGGGGCTTTGCATTGACATAATATATCGGGGTCGTAAAATATACGGGATCATTTGGTTTCATCGAATGCTCCAGAAAAAATATGAATAGTTTAAGGTTGTTATTTAAGGGATGGATTAAATTCTATTTCCGATCCATCCTCTAAGCGGGCGGATACAGTCCCTTTAAGGACATTCTGCCTGATGATTTTAGCCCTTCCCTGGGGAGTATCTATTGTTTTACCTGGTTTGGGCAGCTCTTTTTTCAGGCTTTTATATATGCTGTTTTCAAAGGTTAAGCAGCACATCAGTCTGCCGCAAAGGCCGGATATTTTTGTAGGATTAAGGGATAAACCCTGCTCCTTTGCCATCTTTATGGAAACCGGCTCAAAACTGTTCATAAAAAGGGAACAGCAGATTTCCCGGCCGCATCTGCCTATGCCTCCGCATTGTTTAGACTGATTCCTTATGCCCACCTGGCGCATTTCAATGCGGATTCGGAATTCCTTGACAAGCACTTTGACAAGTTCTCTAAAATCCACACGGCCGTCAGCCGTGTAGAAAAAGGTTAGTTTTGTGGTGTCAAAGGTGCTTTCAACGGAGAAAAGATTCATTTTAAGATCAAGGGTTTTAATGGAGTCCTGGCAAAAATCAAATGCTCTTTGTTCAAGTGCCTTGTTTTGTTCCCTGTGCTGAAAATCTTCCTCCGTTGCAATGCGAAATACCTGTTTCAAAGGGGTTTTTATGTCTTTTTTTTCCAAGAAGGCTGGTGCTACCGTGATTACACCCAATCCCAGGCCCTGTTCTGTTTCAACTATTACATTATCACCAATGGACAATACAAATGCACCGCAGTCGAAATCATATATTTTTCCGGCAGGCTTAAACCTTATCCCTGCGACCTTGATCATGTTGTTCTCCTGGTATTTAAAACTCTTTATGCCACCCTTCATTTCCCGGTTTACATTTTCTGAATCAATCCTCCCATTTTTGGGGATTCACTTTAAAAAAGCGTAAACTTGTTTTGAGGTATTTTGAAAGATGGTCTCTTTATTTAAAACTTTTTTTGCCGGCAATGGATTAACCAGAGGCAAGCTCTAAGAAAAATTGTTCCAGCAGCAGTCTGATGACGGCATTGGAGTTTAACTTCTTTTCAAGTTCGCTCAGGCTATAGAGCCATGAAATGGTTTTTTTAGATGATGTTGAATTCATAATAGTTTCCAGGTTGTCAATTTCATCTGAATTAATTATCTGCCCATGGTTAAATCCAATTATGGCAATATCCCGCAAAAATGTCCTGATGATTACAAGACTGTCCCGGATAAGTTCAGTATCCTGGGAAAGTTTCTCAGCTAACATAACAGGACAAAGGGCTTTTGTTAAATCATCATAAAAAGGATTCTCGCCTCCCGGGGAGCTGGAGAGAAGGGCGGTAAGCTGGGTCAGGAGCCATTTTCTTCTTTTTAGCCAGTCGGTTTCAGGCTCTTCACAAAGGTTTAGCATCTTAAGCGCTCTTTCCATGCTTTGACAAGACGAATTTGCTGCAATCCTCGCAGTTTCTTTGTCAATTCCGTGGTCGGACATCAGCCTTTGTACAATGCCGGCGGATGAAACCGGTTTGAAACGAATGTGCCTGCACCTTGATATAATTGTGGGAAGCAGAAGGCTAATATCCGATGCAAGCAGTATAAAAAACGTGGTGTCCGGTGGCTCTTCAAGAATTTTCAGGAGGGCATTGCCGGCCTCTGCATTCATTTTTTCTGCATCTTCAATCATTACCATGCGCATTTTTGCCTCATGGGGTCTTGCTGCAATGGATGCGTAAACAGCTCTGATCTGATGTATTTTAATGACTTCCTTTTCAGGTGAAACCATAATAATATCAGGATGCACGCCTGAAAAAATTTTTCTGCAAGAAAGGCAGTAACTGCCTGTATCTCCCCGGGGCGCTAATTGTAAAATGTTTTTCTGTTCCCCGGGCTTTTCATTGCATCTTGCATTGCAGTTTATGGCTGCTGCAAGCAAAAAACCAGCCTCTTTTCTTCCTGAACCCCGGCTTCCGGTGAAGGCTAAAGCATTGGGTATTTTGCCGGTTTTCAGCATTGCCGTCAAAGTATCAAGGGCTTCTGCCTGATCATGAAGGTTTTTGAAAGAAAAATCTGCATTATCCACTAAAAGCGCTACCTAACCTGGGGTAAACCAGAATTATACCCCCAGAATTAATATACCCATGGCAGAATCGTCTGCCATAAAAGTCATCCTTTATTTTTAAAGTTACACTTTATAAATGAGTTTTCCTGTTTTTGGGATTCAATTCAAAAAAAGTGTAAACTACTTTTGAGGCAATATAAAAGATGCCCGGTAAAATAAAAAAAATTAATAATCCACACGTTCTTTTAATTCTTTACCGCACTTGAAAAAAGGGAGTTTTTTAGGAGGAATTGTTACTTTTTCACCTGTTTTAGGGTTCCTCCCAATATAACTGTCATATTTTTTAATATAAAAACTGCACAAACCCCTAATTTCAATACGTTTATCTTCCACAAGGGCCTGGGTCAGGGAATCAAAAAAAATTTTAACAACCTCTGTGGCTTCGGATTTTGTGAGTTTTGACTCTTTTTTAAGAGCGGAAATCAGTTCAAGTTTATTCATAGTACCTCTTTTTTTCTACTGGAATCATGACCGGCAGTAATTAATCCATCCCGCCGGGGTGCCGTAGTGAATGCTTATCTCCTTAATCAGAGATTGAGGGGAGTTAATTTTAATCAATAATTAAACAAAAGAACTATCTAACCAAATTTTAATAATATGTCAAGGGGTTATAAGATGATGCCCGGCACTTTTTCAATGTCTGACTCATCAATTTCAACGCCTGCAAACTGGCCTAAGGCCTCTATTTTTATTATGACCCTTTCCCTGCCCTTGTAATGGACAAACTCGCCCCGTGCGCCGGCCATGGGGCCCTGGATTACCATGACCGGATCTCCCTTTGTAAATTTTGAGGTGGTTCCCGTGATGATTTCCATTCCTGAGGAGGTGATTATTTTTAAAGATTCGATATGTTCGCCGGGTATTGAAACAGGTCCCCCTTGATAGCCCAGGAGTCTCACTGCACCTATGGTTTTGAGCACGTGGAGCTGTTCCCTTGGGTCCAGGGAAATATTTACAAATACATATCCTGGAAAAAGAGGCACATCAATCATTAATCTTCGATCCCTTCGTTTGCTTTTAACCTTTATCTTGGGAAGAAATACCTCGATGGATTTTTTCTGGATGTTCTTTGTAACAACATTTTCAAAGCGACTTCGGGTCAAGAGGGCGTACCAGTGTTTATCAGATGTCATTTTTTGCCAAATTCTCCGATTCCATACAGGTTCACTAAAAAAGCAATAGAGCTGTCATCCGGTGTATCCGTATATGATACAAGCAAAGACCAGCATGGGGTATGAAAGTTAATGCCGGTTTGTGATTCAATGGTTTCATTTTCAAAGAGATTTTGCTCATATGCGGCAAAGGCATTAAGGCTGGTTGTAATTTTTGTATTAATTTTTGTATAAAAGGATTCAGATTCTTCTCTTTCATACCGATAGGCTGCGTAAACCGAGTCTCCCCTCTGGACCGTCAGGGTAATGCCTGTGTTGTAGGATGTAAAGTTATTTTCATAGGGAGACCATTTTGCATCACTCCTGAGGGCAAATGTGCCAAAGGGAGAGAGTTCAATTTGGGCATAAATGTCTGAAAAGGGATTCTCAAGGTTATTTCTCTCCCGGTGAACATCAAAGCTCTGGGAAAGCTCAAACCATGCAAATTCTCTGTACACGGGTGAAGAGATGATTTCCTTTGAACCCGGGGATGGCGCAGCCCCTTTTTGGGTTTTAGAGGTAAATCTATTGGTCAGAGTCCATGTGAAAAGGCTTTGGTTTTCAATTTTATCAACGGAATCAAAAAATGGAAACTCATCTGAATCAGAATGGGATATCCATCCATATTCGATTTTGGGAACAATATCATGTTTTATTTTTTGTGCAAACCTGCTCCGGGGATTAAAAATTCTGGAAAGCCTGGTTGAGAGTGTTGTGTTGAATGTGTATAATGATCTTTGTTCAAAGTCATCACCTTTGTAGATGTTGTCATTGTCTATATTGTAATCAAGGGCATTTTCATCTATTTTTTTTGTTTCATGACCGTCTTTATACCAGAATGTCTCTCTGATGCCGACCGAGGGTTCAAGATAGAAGCTTCCAAGCCTGAGGGGAACATAGGCCCTGGGAAAAATGTCGGCACGTTGAGCGCAAATCATTGAATCTGTAGTATCCTGCCTGTAAAAATTGCGGTACTCGCCATCCATGTCAAAGTAAAGCCAGGAATTTGCAATACTTTGTTTTGCTGTACTGATTTCGAAAAAAGGAAGGTTCTGGATTGTGGTATCTTGAAGATTATCTTGACGGGCAATGACATTGTCATACCAGTTAAGGCCCATGCTGGCGGTGTAATTGAAAGCTGTTCTATTGAAGATCAGCGTGTTTTTTCTTATGGTATCATCATAGTCATCCAGGCTTCTGCCAAAGTAATCACCATAATATTTATTAGTACTCTTAAACCCTGTATATCCCTCTTTAAACTCATGGAGATAATCGGCATCGCTTACCAGGTCAATATCCAACCTGGCATTCCAGGTATCGGTTATGATCTGATCGTGCTTCATTCTGAGCCAGTAACGATCGGAATTGGTTCTCATGGGTGTGCTGCCATAGCGATAGTCTTTTGTTTCGGGGCTGCCGTCATCTATCTCGCGGTCATCAAGATAATCCCAGTAAAGAGAGCCTTTTGATCCGTTATTTGTGACATATCTATATTCAAGTGCTCCCTTAAGCCCCCGGTCCGTCATGTAGTCTCCATAAAGAGTAGCATCGGATCCTCTGGAAAGAGCCATGTAAAGGGGTTGTTCATATTCAAACCCCTTTCTTTTTGATGATGATATTCTGGGGCTTAAAAGACCTGTCTGGCGTTTTGTCTTTACAGGAAAACTCAGGAAAGGGGTGTACATGGCCGGCATTTTTTTAGCCCATAGAACCGCATTTTTTGCGGTGCCGTATCCCTCGATGGTCACGGTAATGTCTTTGGCTGAAATCTTCCAGTCAGGATCATCCCCCGGGCAGGTCGTTATGGATGCCCGGTCTGCCCGGTAGGTATCTTTTCCTGTTTTTTCAAGCCTGTCTCCTTTAATATAAAAGTTGTTTTCCTGTATAAAGATGGTTCCTTGATGAATGGTTCCTCTCCGGGTCTCAAGGTTAAGGGTCAGGGCATCGCATGTCACAGTGTCTTCACCTGAAATCAGGAGAACATGCCCCGATGCCGAAGCATCCCTTGTTGCATTGTTGAACTCCACATAATCGGCATGAAGACGGGTTTGTCCTCCGGATATAACCACACCCCCCCGGGCGACATAAAGCTCCCGAAGGTGGTCATAGGTTGCTGAATCCGCAGATATATGCCATTGTGTCTCGTTTTCAGGAGGATTGAATGCCGGGGCAGCACATGGGAGCGCATATTCAAATGTGATCATCAGAACAGAAAAAAGCATCAGGATATACATAGGTCTGGAACTGTATTTTGTTTTTTTCATGGTGCGCTTGTTTCAATTGTCTTTGATTAAAGGGAGTAGTTGAGGTTTATTTTTGCACTTAGTTTGAATTTGCTGTATAAAGCCATTTTAGAACTTAAAAGTCAAGTCAATGATCTGATTTATATGAGCGTCTTCTTAAGAGACAGTTTTTAAAAAAGCTTTCATTTTTTGATTGTGGCGGTAATTCGTAATTCCACCATGTATGTTTTTATTTTTTGTTAAAGGTATTTTTATGTTCATTACCCTGGAGGGAATTGAAGGCTCTGGTAAAACTACCCAGGTCGGTAACATTGCCGGTTTTCTGGAAAATCAAGGCCGCAAGGTTGTTGTTACAAGGGAGCCTGGTGCCACCGCCATAGGCCGAAGCATTAGATCAGTTCTTTTAGATCCTGTAAATGTTAAAATGACACCGGTTTGTGAACTCTTATTGTACGGGGCTGACCGGGCCCAGCATATAGCCGAGGTAATAGTCCCGGCCCTTTCTTCGGGAAAGACCGTGGTTTGTGACCGTTTTGCCGATGCAACCTCGGTTTACCAGGGTGCCGCAAGGGGGATAGATTTCAGGTTGATCAACAGCGTCCATGACATTGTTGTGGGGGATATTGTTCCCGATTTGACTATCCTTTTTGATCTTGATCCGGAAATCGGCCTGCAAAGGACATTTGATGCCCTTGATCAAGGTATGAGACCAAAGGATGAGAGCCGGTTTGAGCAGGAAACAATACAATTTCATGAAAAGGTGAGAAAAGGTTATCTTGAACTTGCAAAAAATCAGGCACACCGCTTTTTAGTGGTGGATGCTTCCCGTAAACCTGATGATGTTTTTGAAATGATTGTGTCGGGCTTTAAGAGATGGTTATAACGGGCACGGCCGGAGCATAGTCGTTGCTGCCGGTCACAACGAAAAACTGAAAGTTTTTTAAAAACAGATTGTTACGGAGACTGTTATATAAAAAATTAAGGATAAAAATATGAGTTACTCCATCCTCGATTATATAGGAAACACCCCTCTTGTTGAATTAAAACGCCTGTCGTCCGCAAAGGGGGTTAGAATATTAGCCAAACTTGAATATCTTAATCCCGGAGGCTCCATAAAGGACAGGGCAGCCCTTTTTATGATAGAGCAGGGCGAAAAAACAGGAGAGCTTACAAAGGACAAAATCGTTGTGGAAGCCACCAGCGGTAATACCGGTATCGGTCTTGCCATGATATGTTCCGTCAAAGGTTACAGGCTTTTGCTGACCATGTCGGAATCTGCCAGTGAGGAACGGAAAAGTATTTTAAAGGCCCGGGGAGCAGACATCCTTTTGACTCCGGGTCACAAAGGATCTGACGGTGCCATAGAAGAGGTGTACCGCCTTGCCAGGGAGAATCCCAGCCGGTATTTCATGACGGATCAGTACAACAACGAGGCTAACTGGAAGGCTCATTACCATACCACGGCCATGGAGATATGGAACCAGACCAAAGGAGAGGTTGATTGTGTGGTGGCATCCCTCGGCACCAGCGGAACCCTTATGGGACTTTCAAGAAGGCTCAAAGAGCTTAACCCGGATATACGCATAGTTGGTGCGGAACCTTTCCTGGGCCACGGCATTCAGGGGCTTAAGAATATGAAAGAATCTTACCGCCCGGCAATTTTTGATAAAAAACGCTTAGATGCCAACATAAACGTGGAGGATGATGAGGCCTTTGAAACAGCAAGAAGACTTGCAAGAGAAGAGGGCCTTTTTGTGGGTATGAGCAGCGGAGCCGCCGTGGCCGTTGCCCTGAAAGAGGCCGAAAAGATGGATAAGGGAACCATTGTGGTTATTCTGCCCGACGGCGGGGAGCGTTATCTGTCCACCTCGCTTTTTAAGGTAAAAGATAATATTAATTTAAACCTTTACAATACATTTACACGCTCCATCACCCGGTTTGAGCCGTCAGAACAGGGTAAGGTTTCTGTTTATACCTGCGGCCCCACGGTACACAAGCCTTTGAATCCTGGCCAGTTCAGGCGTTTTGTTGCCGCGGATCTCCTTTGCAGGTATATTGAATACAAAAAGCTTTGTGTGAATCATGTTGTTAATATAACTGATCTTGACGATAAGACCATTCAGGCATCAAGCTTAACCGGTGAGCTTCTTTCGGATTTTACCGGGAAATATTTTAAAATTTTCAAGGATGACCTTGCCCTTCTTAATATCCGGCCCGCCCAGTCCTACCCCCTGGTCAGCGAACATGTGGATCAAATGGTAAAGATGGCTGAGATTCTTGTGGAAAACGGGAATGCCTATGAAAAGCTCAGTTCCATTTATTTTGATATATCGAGTTTTCCAGGCTACGGTGCCCTTTCCGGGATAGACCTGGACAAGATAAAGCTTGGGGTTACTGTTGACTTGGATGATTATGAAAAGGACAATCCCAGGGATTTTACGCTTTTAAAACGCATCGGCCTCTCGGACCTCAAAAGGGGGGTCTGTATCAATACTAAGTGGGGTAATGTTAGACCATCCCTTCATCTCCAGTGTGCGGCCATCACGGAAAATTGTTTTGGGGAATCCTTTGATATTCATACCGGCAGCCGGGAGCTTGTTTTTCCACACCATGAAAATCAGTTGGCCATATCCATGGCAAAAAACGGTGTCCGGCCTGCCAGGTACTGGATGCACTGCGATACCGTTCACTATGACGGCTCCCTTGGAGAGGAGAATATGGATGATCTCTCCCTTAAAACACTGGTGGAGATGGGCTGGAGCCCCAGGGTACTTCGTTTCTGGCTCCTGTCTGCCCACTATCGCAAGTCCCTGGTTCTTTCACAAAAAACATTGAAAGATTCAAAAAATTCATTGGACAAGCTTGACCGGTGTGTTTCTGCGCTTTTAAATGTTGAGGATGGCGTTCCCTGCCCTGATATTGATCAGCTCCTCTATGATCTGAAACAGGGCTTTTCCAATGCCATGGATGATGATTTCAAAATATCATCAGTAATGGCAAATTTATTTAAAAGCTTTAAAAGGCTTAACCTTTTAATGAATGAGGGGGCATTGTCAGGAGATGATGCTGAAGCCGTAATCAAGGTCTTAAAAGAGATGGACCAGGTGTTGAAAATATTTGATTTTAATTTTAATACCAAACCAGGGCTTTCATCTGAAATCAAGGAGATGATTGAAAAAAGAGACCAGGCAAGGATCAATCAGGAGTGGGAAAAGGCAGATAAACTCCGGGATGAGCTTCTTGCCCTTGGGGTTGAAATACATGATAAAAAGGTCTGAAAAATGATAAAACCAATAATATTTCCATTTACGCATCTTACAAGAAAAGATGCCCATGCGTTGTCGGCCGTTTTTAAATCCTGTGTTGTTTTAAGCATGAATTCTGAAAAAGAACTTGCAGGCATATCCCGTGAATGGATGGATACCTGCTCATTTGAATTTATTCCCATGCCGGACAAGGATTTGAAACCTGTAATAAAATCCGTGAATGCTTTTACCGAGTTTGCCGAGATTCACAGAAAAGACCCTGAAGTTTTAAAGGCCATGCTCAGGGAAAATCCCTTTTGTACAAGTAATAACGATGTTTCAGCAATTTCTTCAAAAATACGGAAGGACTCAAATAAGGGTAAGGATTCAAAGGAGGAACATCGGGATAAAGATGCCGGACAGGATCAATTGCTTCAGGCACTGCTGTTTTTAAGGCTTGCGCATCAATGGGATGCCGATACAGAGGCCATTGATGAAAATTTCAGCAAAATGAATAAAAAAGAGTCTGAGCTTTTCAATGCCCTGAAATGTGACTGGAAAGAGACAAAAGATGATGGAAAAGAAAAGATAACAGTTAAGCCGGTCAGTAAACCGGAAAATTTTATTGAAGCCGATGAAGGTCTTTTTGCTTCTGCCGACATGGATCATGACATGTTCATGAAGGAAAAAAGGATTCACTCCTGGACTTTTCGCCTGATGATGCACATGTCAAGGATCAAGGCTGGGATGAAGGGTGCCATGCCTTATAAATCAACTCCTTTTTTTGTTACAACAAGCGCGGCTGCCATGTCCCTGATTAAGTCCATGGCGGAAAACTCTAAATTGATACTTGACATTAAAAGATTAAAGGTGCATGAACATGATTGTAAAGAAAAATCGATGTGGCAGAATGAATTTTCTTCATGTATTGAACGCTTTTTAAGCGGTGAAGATAAAGTCATTGATATGCCTCGTGGGGAAGATGATTGTTGTTCAATGGAGGTTGATATAAAGTTCTATCTTTTTTCCGGAGATAGTGTTAAAAACCTTTTTTGTTTTTCAGAGGATTTTGTTTTAAAAAATACTGGAGGACATGAGAAATGCGACCATGTTCCCGTGTGTTTTCTTGGGCTGAAATAATCAACGGTCTTGTCTCTACGTTTCATCCTTTGTTGTGCCTGACAATGCATGTTGGTTTACCAGTTGCCTGGTTGATTTTTTAAGCCGGCTATAAAATAAAAAACTTGATTTGATTTTTAAACTGTTATAAAGGCGTTTTTGAAGAATGTGTTTATAATAGATGTGTTTATTCTTAATTTTTCTAAAGGGAGATTTTTAAAAATGGCTTTTACTCCAATTGTTGATGAGTCAAAATGTGTTGGTTGTGAAGAATGTGTTGATGTATGCCCCGTAGAGGTTTTTGAGATGGAAGACGGAAAATCAGTTCCCGTAAATGCAGAAGAGTGCATGGGATGTGAGAGCTGTGTTGAAGTTTGTGAAGAGGGTGCCATCACCGTAGAAGAGGATTAATCTTTTCAATCCTTTGTAATTTAGACCCCTGATTGGACGGGTTTTTTACCTGTTATGATCAGGGGTTTTTTTTCAGGTTGCGAAACCTGAGAAATTTATGGTATTGCTTATAAACTATGAAACAATATTTGATAGACGGACTTAGTTCCAAAGATTATGAGAAAATAAAGTCGTATTGCAATGAAACTTTCGGCAGTCCCTCCCTTGGCGCTATTTACTGGGTAGAGTTAGATGAGAATATTCTCTCTCCCCTGCAGGAGGCTCATAAAGACTGCCGGCCCCATGTGTTTGCATTGGAATTAAATGAGAAATTTTTATCATGTGAATTGCTGGTCAGAATTAAAACAAATATTAAATGCGACTGCATGGGCTACGCAGATTCCATCCAGAGAGAGTGGCTGATCCAGAAGGTAGATGCCATGCTGGATGAGCTTCACATCACCATTTGAACTATGGAGAAGACAGGTCATGCTGAAGATAATACCCCTGGGAGGCCTTGGCGAAATCGGGCTTAACATGATGGTGGTTGAATATGATCAGACCATTTTAATCATAGATGCCGGCCTCATGTTTCCCGAAGATTACATGCTGGGCGTTGATATTGTAATTCCTGAGATGGATTATATAAGGGAGAACCGTGACCGGGTAAAGGGGATTATCCTGACCCATGCCCATGAGGATCATATCGGTGCGGTATCTTATCTTT
Organism: Desulfobacteraceae bacterium; assembly: GCA_963674675.2. GTDB lineage: Bacteria > Desulfobacterota > Desulfobacteria > Desulfobacterales > Desulfobacteraceae. The sequence goes on along the minus strand of CAXXNM010000001.1, from coordinate 214,320 downwards.
TAAGGGAGCTTTCCATACCTGTTTACGGCACGGGTTTTACACTTGGAATTGTGAAAAACAAGCTTAAGGAGGCGGATTTACTTGGCAATGTAGAACTGAAACAGATCATACCAGGGGGATGGATATTTATAGAGCCCTTTGAAGTTGAATTCATAAGGGTCAGCCACAGCACTGTTGATGGTGTAGGCCTTGCCATCAATACACCCGTGGGCATGATAGTCCATACTGGAGATTTTAAGATCAATCATTGCTTTGAAGAGTTCAATGTCACAGATGTCTCAAGGTTCGCCCGTCTGGGGGATGAGGGGGTGCTTGCACTTTTTTCAGATTCCACCAATGTGGAACGGGAAGGTTATACTGATTCCGATCAAAAGGTGGCTGAATCCATAGGCCAGATTGTTTCCGAAAGCGAGGGCCGGGTGATAATAGCCCTTTTTGCCTCCAATGTATTTAGAATACAGCAGATTATCAACATTGCCCTGCACAACAACCGCAGGATAGTATTTAATGGCCGAAGCATCGAGCAGACAGTTTCCGTGGCAAGGGGGCTTGGTTACCTTGATTATCCCGATGACATGGCCATCGATGTCAAGCAGGTGAAAAACTATCCAGATGATCAGATTATGGTTATTACAACGGGAAGCCAGGGTGAGCCCATGTCTGCTCTGTCCCGGATGGCCACGGGTTTCCATAAGCAGGTGAACATCAAAAAAGGGGACAGTGTTATACTGTCCTCAAAATCCATCCCAGGTAATGAAAAGGCTATTTCAAACATTATAAACAATCTGTACCGCCGTGGAGCGGATGTTGTTTATGATAAAATTGCAACGGTACACGTGTCGGGCCATGCCTGCCAAGAAGAGTTGAAGCTCATGATAAACCTGACAAGGCCCGATTATTTTATTCCCATCCACGGGGAATACCGGCATCTTGTCACCCATGCCCGTCTGGCTGAAAAATTAGGTATCCCTCGGAAACATGTTCTTCTTGCTGAAAACGGCAAGGTTATCACCTTTGATGAAAAGGGCGGCCGGATATCTGGAACGGTCAATACAGGACGGGTTTTGATCGATGGAAAGGGTATTGGAGATGTGGGGCGCAGTGTTTTAAAGGAGCGCAGGAACCTTTCTGAAGACGGCCTTGTCATTGTGTGCATGATAATTGATGAGGAGACAGGTATAGTGCTTTACGGCCCTGAGCTGATTTCCAAGGGCTTTGTTTTTGGTGCTGAAACAGGTTACCTGGTTGATGATGCCCAGTGCGTAATTCTGGAAATTGTCGAAGAGATCGAGGTGGAATCCGAGTTCAGGGTGGAGCAGATCAGGGCCAGGCTCCAGAAGGCATTAAAACAATACTTTTTTTTTACCATCAGGCGAAGGCCCGTTATCCTGCCCATTATTATTGAAGTATGAAAAAAGAACTGCTGGGCATTGTTTTTCTGTTTCTTTTAATTCTGACATCGGTCAGCCTTATATCCTATTCTCCTGAAGACCCTTCCCTTAATAATCAAAGTTTTTCAACCGTTCATGTCCACAACAATTTCGGTCTTGTGGGAGCCCACCTCTCAGGCTTGCTAATAGGGCTTTTCGGGCTTTCTTCCTTCTGGATTCCGGTGATGATTATAATGGGCGGAGTCCTTTATTTCAGAGGAGAATCAGGAAATATAATCTTGATGATTCTTGCCGGGGGATTTTTGTTGATTTTATCAACAGGCGCTATGATGGCCCTTGTGAATGATGTTTTTATTATAGATGGCCGTGCTTTTTCATCCGGTGGATTCCTTGGTATTGGTTTGGCTTCTTTTTTGTTGAAATACGTCAATTCCATTGGTTCTGTGATTGTTCTTGTTTTTTTTCTTTTTTCAGGTCTTGTGCTTGTCACGGGTGGTTCTGTTACACATCTTCTGACCATTTTTCAAAAAACTTTTTTTTCGATTATATTGTCCATAAAAACCGGACTTGAAAAGGCCAGAGCCTTTATTGCCTCAATAGTTCAAGGTTGGATTGAAAAGCGGCGTATAAAAAAAGATGAGAGCCTTCTTTTTTTTGATGATACCGGGCCGGAGAAGAAGGCCAGGATCAATTTGCGCCTTCCCTGGCAAAAAAAGGGATCTCATAACTCTGGTGTTTCTGACAATTTCGGTGTTAGTGATCTGAGTGGTGATAATCTCGCTGGTGATGGTTTGTCAATGGTAAATCCGGCTGAGGACTTGATTCAGAAGACAGGACTTATTGATAAACCTGAACAACTTCCAAATCATATGAATCCGGGCAGGGCAGATTTTGATGGGACTGGTTTATCTGAAGAACTTAAGAAAATAGGGCAGGGCAAACCCTTTGTATTGCCGCCGGTAACTCTTTTAAATGATCCCAAAAAGAAAAAAAACACCGTTAATACTGAAAAGCTTAATGAAAAGGCCAAGATACTTGATAAAAAATTAAATGATTTCGGGGTTTCTGGAGAGGTGGTAGCCATTTTACCGGGCCCTGTGATTACAACCTTTGAGTACCGGCCGGCTCCGGGAGTAAAGATAAGCAAAATCGTGAATCTGACCGATGATCTTGCCCTTGCCCTGAGTGCCCTGAGCATCCGTATTATTGCTCCTATTCCAGGAAAGGATGTGATCGGGGTGGAAATTCCCAACGACAAAAGGGAGATGGTGGTAATAAAGGAAATGCTTACCAGCCCGGCTTTTATTGAATCCCCGGTAAAGCTCACACTGGGGCTTGGAAAGGATATCATCGGCCAGCCTGTTGCCGCCCAGATGAACGGTATGCCCCACCTGCTAATTGCCGGTGCCACGGGAACGGGTAAGAGTGTGGGCTTAAATACCATGATTGTAAGCCTTTTGTTCAAGGCTGCTCCGGATGAGGTCAAGTTCATCATGGTGGATCCTAAACGCATTGAACTGTCTGTTTATGACGGCATTCCCCATCTTATTTCCCCAGTTGTGACAGATATGAAAAAAGCAACAAATGCTTTATTATGGGCCGTTGGTGAGATGGAGAGAAGATATGAACTCCTGGCGGACAACGGGGTAAGAAATATTCTCCAGTACAACACTCTTGTGGATAGAGAGGAAGGCTCTTGTGGAGATGAAGAAAACCGTCTCGAAAAAATGCCCTATATCGTCGTCATCGTGGATGAGTTTGCCGATTTGATGATGGTGGCATCAAAGGAGGTGGAGCCTGCTCTTATCCGCCTTGCCCAGATGGCCCGGGCCGCCGGCATTCACCTTATTCTTGCCACCCAGCGTCCCTCCGTGGATGTGCTCACCGGAGTTATAAAGGCCAATTTCCCCACACGGATTTCCTTTCAGGTCTCTTCACGCATAGATTCGAGAACAATCCTTGATGCCAATGGTTCTGAACGGCTCCTTGGTAACGGGGACATGTTGTTCATGCCGCCGGGCACAGGAAGGCTCCAGAGGATTCAATGCGCCTATATATCGGAAGAAGAAATTGCCAGGGTTACCGGGTTTTTAAAGAGCCAGCAGGCCCCGGATTATGTGGAGGATGTTACTGAAAAGCTGCCTGATACCTCGGATAACGGGGCTGATACCGAGTATGATGAAAAATATGATGATGCCGTCGCCATTGTGACCAGAACCAGACAGGCCTCCATATCCAGTGTTCAGCGCCATTTGAGAATCGGCTATAATCGTGCGGCAAGAATTATCGAAATTATGGAGAAAGAGGGGCTCATAGGCCCCCAGGAAGGTTCCAGGCCAAGGGAGGTGCTTGTTAAGGCATATGAGGATGATTGATCTTGATTTCAGCAGAACCATTAAGGGTTTTATGGCCGATGATGAGGCACTGCGCCTCCATGATATTGCGCTTAGGGCATCATCCCTGGGGCCTTGTCTTGAAATCGGCAGCTATTGCGGCAAATCAGCATATTTTATCGGAATGGCATGTAAACAAAAGGGGGGGATATTATTCTCCGTAGACCACCACAGGGGCTCTGAGGAGCAGCAGCCGGGTGAGGAATATTTTGATTCTGACCTGTTTGATAAATCCATAAGAAGGGTTAATACCTTTCCCTTGTTCCAGGATACTCTGGACCGTGCCGGGCTTATAGATACTGTGGTTCCAGTGGTTGCCTCCTCAAAAGCCGTCGGAAAAATGTGGGCAACACCCCTTTCCATGGTGTTTATCGATGGCGGACATACCGTTGAAGCAGCTTTTGAAGATTACCAGACCTGGGCTCCCCATATAATGAAACGCGGTTTCTTAGTAATCCATGATATTTTTTCCAGCCCTGAACAAGGGGGGCAGGCTCCCCGTGAGGTGTATGAAAAAGCCATGGGATCTGGCCGATATGAGTCCCTTGAAATGACAGGCTCCCTTGGTGTTCTTCGTCGTATTCATTGACAATAATACTTTTAATGGTAGTGCTAAATATGTAGTGGCTTGTCAGTCTAACACTCTTTATTTATAGATACTCGATACATACTCCACCACTATCAGTTATAGACTACCGGGTAATTTCAACACCCTTCAATAGAGACTGCTGTGAAGAATAAAAAAAATAGATTTGTGGGGATTATAAGCGTTTTACTGCTTTTCGGATTTGTCACTACATCTTTTGTCAGTTACTATGTGGCTCATAATTCTCTTATGAACCAGATTGCAGATACCACTCTTCCCTTGACCAGCGATAACATATATTCAGAGATTCAAAGGGACCTGCTGCGCCCTATTTTTATTTCCTCATTAATGGCCCAGGATACCTTTCTACGGGACTGGATACTGGATGGTGAACAGGATGAAAAGGCTATTATCCGTTACTTAAATCAGATTCAGAAAAGGTACGCCACTATAACCAGCTTTCTTGTTTCTGAAAAGACCCATAAATATTATCATTCCAGTGGTGTGCTGAAAAAAATCAGCCAGGAAGATCCCCAGGATAAATGGTATTACCGGGTTCAGAAGATACAGGAAGATTACGAGGTAAATCTTGATATTGATACGGCAGACATGCAGTCCCTGACTATTTTTGTTAACTACCGGGTTTACGATTATTCAGGCAGGTACATAGGTGCAACAGGTGTGGGTTTAGCGGTTAAGGCGGTCGGGGATATGATCGACACTTATCAAAACCGCTATGGCAGGCGGATTTACTTTACAGACCGGGAAGGGCGGATTACCCTGCGGGGTTCAAAATACAGCGGGCCGGAAAATATCCGCGAGGTATCTAAATTAGCTAAGATTGCAACCCAGATTCTTACATCTCCGAGCACTTCGCTGACCTATGAGGATAATTCTAAAACCGTTTATATTAACAGCCGCCTGGTGCCGGAATTTGGATGGTATCTATTGGTGGAGCAGGTGGGAGATCCTTCACAAAAACTTATTTTAAATACTCTCATGGGAAATATTGCCCTAAGCCTCATTATTACAATGGTGGTAATGCTCCTGGCTTATCTGACCATCGGGGGGTACCAGCGCAGGCTTGAGGAGATGGCAACCACGGACAAGCTGACAGGCCTTGCCAACCGTCATGTTTTTGATATGCTGTTTGATCAGGCATTGAAATATTCCAGGCGAAAAGATGGCAAGCTGTCCGCGCTTATGTTTGACGTTGATCATTTTAAAAATGTAAATGATACCCATGGTCATCCCGCAGGTGACTCCGTTCTTAATGCCCTTGCAGATGCTGTAAGAACCCAGATTCGTGATTCAGATATACTTTTTCGCTGGGGCGGTGAGGAGTTCCTGCTGCTTTTGCCGGACTGCGATTTAAATCAGGCTGTAAAGATAGCTGAGAAGATTCGATCGGCCATTAATAACAGGGCTAGTGTGACCTATGGCGGGAGGGAAATTTTTATTACCGTCAGTTTAGGGGTAGGACAGCTTTTAACCGGAGAAGACAGGGTTAATCTTGTACGCCGTGTAGATGAGGCACTTTATAAAGCCAAAGCAAATGGAAGGAATCGAGTTGAATATTATGAGAATTATAATTTAACAAAATAGGCACCCTTGATTCCATTATGACTTTCATGCTTATAGTCCCGGTCAAATAGCTTGATGTTAAAATGAAACTTTAAATATAAATCAATCGGTTATATCTAAAATTAAGTATCAAGTCATGTGACTTCCAGGCCGACTTCCACTATAGTTGTGGTCAGAACCGGGTTAAAACCCTGGTCTGCCCATGGCAGTTAATTTATCTGTTTTTTAAAGTACAGCACCAGACTCTTGCCCATCATCGGGTTCAGGATGCCGTCCATGAGCCTTGTGATAAAAGGCTTTTTCATGATGTCCCATACCAGGAAGCTGTGGTATATATCGGCTAATGGGTTTTTTTCATCCATATCTGCAAGGCACTTTATCCACCAGAACGGCACATGAAGACTGTGGGCGTAATGGATGCCTGTTAATTTTAATTTCCCGGCTGGTTTTTGACGCGTTATTTTTTTAATCAGCTCATTTTTTCTGTATATACGGATATGGCCGCCTTTTGTGTGGCAGTATTTATGGGAAAGTCTCCAGCAGATTTTCTCAGGCCAGTACCTTGGAACACTGACTGCAAGAATTCCGCCGTGTTTAAGGACTCGGCTGATCTCAGCTATGGCAGCTCCATCCTCTTGTACATGCTCCAGAACCTCTGAGCATATTATTACATCAAAGCTTTGATCCAAAAATGGCAGATCAGTGACATCTGCCCCGCAAAGAGCCCACATGGAAGAAGAGGGCGGATAGAAGGTCTGGTGAAGTTCAAGCTTTTCCCGGCACATTACAAGGTCATCATGGGATCTGTCTGCACCAGCACAAAGGATTTCGGGAAACTCCCAGGCCCTTGCCGTGTGACGGCCTCCGCCGCATCCTATATCCAGTATTTTGCTTTCAGGCCGGATATTCAGACGATTAAAATCAACGGTAATCATGGATAATTTCCCTGTAGGCTTTAACTGTTTTAATGGCTGTTGCCTGCCATGTGAAGTGCTTCATCACCCTTTTAAATCCGGCCTCGGCAAGTTTTTCCTGTTTTTTCCTGTCATCCATTAACTCCAGTATGGCTTTTTCCAGGGAGAGCGCATCAGCCGGAGGCACCATGACTGCCGCGTCTCCTGTGACCTCCGGCAGAGCACCTCCGGAGGTGCATATGAGAGGAATCCTGCATGCCATGGCCTCACCTGCGGGAAGTCCAAAACCCTCATAGAGTGATGGTACTACGGCCATGCTTGCACGGGCATACTCTTTTACAAATTGATGGTTATCTATTCTTCCTGTAAATTCAATATATTCTCTGATGTCCAGAGCTTTGATGAGCTTTTCAATGGGTCCATTTTTCTGGGGGCTGCCTATTACAATCAGGCGTACAGGTCTTTTTTTTGAAATACTGCTTATGGCCTGCAAAAGAAATGAGAGTCCTTTTAACGGAGTATCGGCGCTGTTGGTAACAATGATTCGTCCGGTTTCCCTCTTTATGGTTTCAATGGGATGGAATAGATCCGTGTTAATGCCGATGGGAATGGCTGTGAAGCGCTCTTCTGGTATGAAAAATTCCCTTGATATGTCTTTTTTTGACCACTCTGATACCGTTATTATACGGGGTAGTTTTCTTGCAACATATTTTTGCATACCTATGAATGAGTACCATCTCATCTGTTTCAGTTTTCCGTAAAAACCCTCGGCAGTGTTTACGGCTATACGTCTGTCAACGGTCATTGGGTGATGGATGGTGGCTGTTAATGGGATTTGTTTCATCAGGGAAAGTATGCCAAAGGAGAGGCATTGGTTGTCGTGGATGATGTCAAAACTGTTAAGTTTGTCTTTTAAATACCTTTTAGCCCTCATGCCAAAGGTGAGGGGTTCGGGATATCCCATGGTTGAAACCCCCAGCCATTCAATGAGATTTACAGGATCCCTTAACTCATGAATTTCAGGGGTTCTGAAAAGATCTTCAGGGTTGTAAAGGTCAAGGGTTTTCAGCATGGTCAGCCTCACGTTTCCCACAAGAAGGGGATCCGGGGGCCCGGCAATGACCTCCACCTGATGTCCTAAATCGCTTAGTTTTTCACTCAGATTCCTGACATAAACCCCCTGGCCGCCGCAGTGGGGATTGCTTCTATAGCTGATTATGCCGATTTTGAGCCTTGATTTCATGGAAGAATGGTTTATGGAATAGGGGGTAGACATGGATATTTGAATTTGTATTTTCGCCTTTTTCCTAAGATTTATTTTATTCATTCTTAGTTGAGAAGCGCGTGCTCTCATGGTGATTTACTGGAGGGAAATGGTGCGCCCGGCTGGAATCGAACCAGCGATCTTCAGCTTCGGAGGCTGACGCCTTATCCACTGGGCTACGAGCGCTAATAGGTAAATAATATTTATACTTAAATTGTAAGCATTCGCTAAAAACCGTATTGAGACACAATATATTGTGCTTTTATGCAAAAAAAGATAAATACATAGTCAATATATTGTATGGCAGACGTAGTTTAGCGTACAGAATGATTATCTTAAATTTTTGAAAAAATCAATTAATAAAATTCTTCATGATTTTGTCCCTTGCCTCTCCTGCAACATAGAGTGAACCGGCAATGCAAACCGCATCATCGGAAGATGCTGACTTAACTGCGTGTTCAACAGCTCCTGCAACATCTTCGATTATCTGAATATGGGCAGATGAAAAAGTTTGCGCAAAATCCCTGAGAACCGCCGGGTCAAGGCTTCGATCGATTTTTGCCCGTGTAAAGATAATCTTGTCTGCGCAGGGCAGCAGGTTTGTCAGCATTTCTTTATAGGGCTTGTCATTAAGAATGCCTATAACCATTGTAAGATGCTTTTGGTTAAAGTTTTCATCAAGATACATGCCAAGATTCTCAGCCGCGTGCAGATTATGTGCCCCATCAATAATGACATCAGGCGATTTCATTATATACTCCAGGCGTCCAGGCCATTTTGTCGTGGCAAGTCCTGTTCGGACACTTGTCTCGGTTATCATGGATTTACCGGAGTCTGCAAGGATTTTATCGGATAAGAGATCACATGCTGCCAGTGCCAGAGCTGCATTCTCGGTCTGATGGGGACCCTTGAGAGATGTTTCAAGGCCCTTCCAGTTGTGAAGGATACCCCTGTAATTAAACCTTAAAGGTCTATCTCCAGCATTTTCAGTGAAAAAATCATGATCCTTTATGTAAAGGGGGGCCGACATTTTTTCTGCACGGTCTTTTATAATTTTTAGAGCAGAAGGTTGAGATACACCGGTTATAACCGGTTTCTGGTGCTTTATGATTCCTGCCTTTTCTCCGGCAATTGCTTCAAGGCTGTCGCCTAAATAATCGGCATGTTCGATGGAAAGGTTTGAAATTATGGACAGTTCTGGAAGAATAATGTTTGTGGCATCCAGCCTGCCTCCCATGCCGGTCTCGATTACTGCCCATTTAACCTTTTGTCCCGCAAAAAGATAGAATGCCATGGAAGTTGCAAGCTCAAAAAAGGTTGCCTGCCTTTCTCCAGTATCGGCATTTTTAACGGCAAGGTAAGCATCGACAATGTCGTTGTCGGAAACTTGTTTTCCGTTGATAACAAAACGCTCGTTGAATTTTATCAGATGGGGTGAGGTATAAAGCGCAACATTGCAGCCGGAATTTTGCAAAATAGACGCAATGTATGAGGCTGTAGAGCCTTTTCCATTGGTACCGGCAATATGTATGCTCCTGAATTTTTTCTGGGGATAATCCAGATTTTTCAGGATACCGTCAACAGTATCAAGACCGAGCTTGATGCCGAAACGCCCCAGGGCGAACATGGAATCAAGACATTTTTTATAAGAAATTGTTTTCATTGTTTTATACATGATAAAAGCCCGGCCGGTATCCTTATTTATTCAGGTACTCGACCGGGCTAAAATATCAACCCACATTAATGGTGATTAAGCCTGCGCCTATTTTCTGCGGGAAGCAGCAATTCTCTGCCTTCTCATCGCTTCTCTCATCTTACGGCGTCTGTACTGACTTGGTTTTTCAAAATTTTTCTTTAACTTCAGACGTTTAAACAGGCCGTCGTTCTGAATTTTCTTTTTCAGAATTTTCATTGCCCTTTCAACGTCATTGTCAATCACTTTGACAGTAATATCCTTCAAATATATCGCCCCTTTCTTTCCCATCATGAATTACAGCGGATGGTTTATTTTTAAACTAAACTATTAACAGGATTGCGCCTGGGGTGCAAGAAAAAAATGGGGCAGGCTTTAAATAATTTTTTAAGGCCTTTTTTATATGAAACTGTAGGGGGCAGAATCTATTTCTGCTCCATTGATAGATAGGCAATACATTTTGGACGGATATGGAATCCGCCTTACATTCATAAAAAATCGGCAAGGAACCCCCTGAGTCTTCAGCTCAGGGGTAGTTGACTTGGAGACTATAGTTTGGAGAGCATTTCTTCTGTAACTGATTTCAGGTCGTTTTCACCCTGCAGGGTAAAGAATTTTATGCTGTCATCTTTTTCAGCCAGATCCCTGAAGTAATAGGCAGATGCCAGTGTGCCGGTTTCAGTGTCGTAATAGATGGAGTGGCGTTTATCAATGGCTTCCTCATCCTGGTCATCTGCCCTTGAACTGAGAGCGCCGCCGCATACCCGGCATTTATCTCCGTTGGGTTTTATGGCATCGATGAAAATATTGTTGGGATGGTTATTGTCGTTTTCACATAACCTGCGTCCCATGATCCTGTTTTTGGCAATCTGGCGATCCAGGATCATTTCAATAACAATATCAAGCTTCATATTTTCTGCTTTAAGGGATGCGTCTAACTTTTCTGCCTGCACTTTGTTTCTGGGAAAGCCGTCAAGGAGCCAGCCTTTTTTGCAGTCATCTTTTTTAAGGCGGTCAAGCACCATGGGAATGGTGATCTCATCAGGCACAAGGTCTCCTCTATCAATATAGGCTTTGGCCTGTTTACCCAGCTCGGTTCCACCTTTAATATTGTCCCGGAAGATGGCTCCTGATTCTATGTGAGCTATGTTGAACTTGTCTTTGAGTATGGCGCCCTGGGTTCCTTTTCCGCTTCCATTTGGACCAAAGAAAATAATGTTCATGAAAAAACTCCTTATTAAAGTATGTTGTATTACCATCAAACAAGAGAAAATTCTCCTGCCTATATATTAAAGTGCTTCTTTCTGGGCGGCGAATGGTTTTATGCTGCCTTTATTTTTTGTGCCCGGCACAGCCGTTTAAATAGAAATCCCTACATTTAATCATTTGTTGTTGAAGTCACTGGGCATGCCTTTGTGTATAGAAGTGTCTTGAAATTGTCAAGACCTTGTGTTGTTAAAAATGCCGGTTCTGTTAATCTTTTTATTTGAATCTAATATATTGACAGGGATTTTTTATGTTTTTCATAGTGATTCTCAAGAGTCGTAAGTTCTAACATCTGCTACCATTTATGGTGCTCATTCAGAGAACTTATGACTGACGAGTAGTGATTTTATTCAAAGCAAAAACAACTCTTTTCTTGACATGTGTAAAAAGGTTTGTAATGATGGGGAGAATAATCCGTGTTCATGCCAAATTTTCTTTTGAAATTCAGTGCTGCCTCAGCATTTCCGGCAATGTCAAAGCAAATTCAGAATTATTTATTCATATGACCGTCTGTTGCTGTCATTGCCGATTTTATTCATCTTAAAGAATGATTTGTATGAAAGTTTCGGCATGCTTCATTCCTCGGTTGACATTTTTTCAAAACATTCTCCTAATTTTAGGAAATCCTCTCAAAAAAGTGTCAATTACTTTTGAGGCAATATGAAGGATGCCAAAGTTTTTATAATTTTTATGCTTGGTTGTGGGCAGAACCGGGTCAAAATTCTGCTCTGCCCATGCCGGTTATATTAATTTTATCATCTATAAATATTAATAAAATTAACCTGGATAGCGGTCATAATTTTAGGTCAGCTTTAGATCGGCCTGATACACCCCATAAAATTTTATATCCTTTGGAATATTTTAACGGAAAAAATACGGAGTATGGTTTCATGAACCTTGAAGAGCTGCAGAGAATGAAAATCAGCGAGCTTACCGAGCTTGCCAAGAAATACAAGATCAAAGGGGTGAGAGGCGTTAAAAAGCAAGAGCTGATATTTGCCCTGCTCCAGGCTGCAATTGAAGAGAGCGGTCAGATTTATGGCGAAGGTACCCTGGAAATACTGCCCGATGGTTTTGGTTTTTTAAGGGCTCCTGACTATAACTATCTTCCCGGGCCCGATGATATATATGTGTCACCGTCCCAGATACGCCGTTTCAACTTGAGAACCGGTGATACCATATCCGGCCTTGTGAGGCAGCCCAAGGATTCAGAGCGTTATTTTGCGCTTTTAAAGGTTGAGGCTGTCAATTTTGAAAACCCTGAATTAGCGGCTGAGACCATTCTTTTTGACAATCTTGTTCCCCTTTACCCGGAAGTCAAAATGAACTTGGAGGCTGCCTCTGACAATTACTCCATGCGGGTTATTGATCTTATGTCGCCCATTGGATTCGGCCAGCGGGGACTGATTGTTTCTCCTCCAAGATCGGGAAAGACAATGCTGCTTAAAAGTATTGCCAACAGCATGATAGCAGCCCATGAAAATATTGTTCCCATGATTCTCCTCATTGATGAACGCCCAGAAGAGGTTACAGACATGGCTCGCTCCGTAGACGCAGAGGTTATCAGCTCCACATTTGATGAACCATCGGAGAGGCATGTTCAGGTGGCTGAGATGGTAATTGAAAAGGCAAAACGCATTGTCGAGCAGGGGCACGATGTGGTGATTCTGTTAGACAGCATTACCCGCCTTGCCAGGGCCTATAATTCAGTTATGCCGCCTTCAGGCAAGATTCTTTCCGGCGGCGTGGATTCCAATGCCCTTGATAGACCCAAGCGTTTTTTTGGTGCTGCAAGAAATATTGAAGACGGCGGAAGTTTGACCATTATTGCAACAGCTCTTATTGACACAGGAAGCCGGATGGATGAGGTGATCTTTGAAGAGTTCAAGGGAACCGGCAATATGGAACTTGTGCTGGATAGAAAACTTGCGGACAGGCGGATTTTTCCTGCCATAAATATCAATAAGTCAGGTACCAGAAAAGAGGAACTTCTACTGGATCCGGCAACTCTTAACAGGGTCTGGATACTGAGAAAACTGCTGTCCAGTTTAAATTCTGTGGACAGCATGACATTTTTACTTGAAAAAATGCAGGGAACAGCAGATAATAAAGAGTTTCTTGATTCTATGAATTCATGAAAAGATATCATTGGATGACCCCGGCATGGCGATTGCCGCAGCAAGGATATTAATAAATCATATGGCATCCTTCATTTCCCGGCTTGCACTTTTTAAATGAATTTTTCCATTTTTGGAGGACATTTCAAAAAAAGTTTAAACTGTTTTTAATGTGTTTTGACAGATACCAAGCATTTTTAATATTGCTGGGCTGGAGTTATATCAGCAAAATTTTGATAAGCAAGGAGTTTTAAGTAAATGAAAAAAGGAATACATCCGGAGCATAAACTCACCACAGCATCTTGTGCCTGTGGAAATGTATTGGAGGTCGGCTCCACAAAAGAAAATATTAAAGTTGAAATTTGTTCAAAGTGTCACCCGTTTTTTACAGGTAAGCAGAAACTTGTTGATACTGCCGGGCGGATCGACCGGTTCAGGAAAAAATATGCCGGATTTGATGCTGTTGCGGCTGCCGCTAAAAAATAGCAATATTTAAACGGACAAAGGGGAATCTGGTCAAAGACCGTGGTTTCCCTTTTGAGTTTTGTGTTAATATGATAAATAAATTACAGGGTATTGAAGAGAGATTTGTCAAGCTGGAACAGCTTCTCAGTGATCCATCCGTGATCGGCGACCAGGTTAGGTATCAAAAATATATAAAAGAGCATGGAGAGCTGAGCAAGATTGTTACAGGATTCAGGGAATACCGCCGGGTGGAAAATGAGCTTCTTGACGCGGAGGACATGTTAAAGGATAAGGATCCTGAGATCAGGGAGATGGCAAAGGAGGAAGCCTCCGCTCTGGAAGAGAGAAAAACAGAGCTTGAAAGAGAACTGAAAATGCTGCTGATGCCCAAGGATTCCAGGGATGACAAGAATGTTATCCTTGAGATAAGAGCTGGTACCGGTGGAGAAGAGGCAGGCTTGTTTGCCGCTGATCTTTTCAGGATGTACTCAAGGTTTGCCGAATCCAATCGCTGGGTTGTTGAGATTATTGAAAGCAGTGCTTCCCAGGCCGGTGGTTTTAAAGAGGTGGTTGCCATGGTTCGCGGAAACGGCGCTTTCAGCAGTTTTAAATATGAAAGCGGTACCCATCGTGTGCAGCGGGTTCCGGCAACAGAAGCCCAGGGCCGGGTTCATACATCGGCCGTCACCGTTGCCGTTCTGCCGGAGGCCCATGATGTGGAACTGGAACTAAATCCTGCAGATGTAAAGGTGGATGTTTTTAGATCATCGGGACCAGGGGGCCAGTCCGTTAACACCACGGACTCTGCTGTTCGCCTTACCCATCTTCCCACGGGTATTATTGCCACCTGCCAGGATGAAAAATCCCAGATCAAGAATAAAGTCCAGGCCATGAAGGTCTTGAAAGCCAGGATACTTGATGCCATGATCAGGGAACAGGAAGAAAAACGGGCCGCGGACCGAAAGGGACAGGTGGGCACTGGGGATCGCAGCGGTCGCATCAGGACCTATAATTATCCCCAGGGAAGAATGACGGATCACCGCGTTGGTTTGACCCTTTATAAGCTCGAAAATATCATGGCTGGTGATATTCAAGAGATTGTTGATGAACTTAGAACCTTTTATCAGGCCGAGGCTCTAAAGGCCTATGAGCTTGCCTGATGGCTTCTCAGAACACCAAAATATGGACGATCTTGGAATTATTGAAGTGGTCTGAAGGATATTTTCAATCCCTTGATATAGATGCTCCAAGATTAACGGCTGAAATTCTTCTGTGCCGGTCCCTGGGGATAAGGCGCATAGATCTTTACCTTCAGCACGACCGGCCCATGAGCGGGGAAGAGCTTGCCGCCTATAAAGTATTGATCCAGCGAAGGGCATCCCGGGAACCTGTGGCTTACATAACCGGCTCCAAAGGTTTCTGGGAATTTGAGTTTAAGGTCAACCCCAATGTTTTGATTCCCAGGCCCGATACCGAGACCCTGGTGTCATCGGCAATCCAGATAATTTCCAGTAAAAATAAGGCAAAGTCCAGGCTGAAAATACTTGAGCTTGGAACAGGCTCCGGGGCTGTAATCGTTTCCATTGCAGCTTCGGACAGGGACAACCTTTTTTATGCCACTGACATATCTTTCGGTGCCCTTGAGGTTGCAAAAAATAACGAAAGGGCAGTGACAGGTTATGAACGGGTTTGTTTTGTATCGGGAGACTGGTTTTCCTTTATTAAAAGTAGTGCCCGGTTTGATCTAATCATTTCAAATCCTCCCTATATCCCCACCGATGACATAAAGTCTCTTCAGCCTGAAATTCATGGATTTGAGCCGGTTTCAGCCCTTGATGGCGGCATGGACGGCCTTGATTGCATACGGCATATTATTTGCCGTGCGTTGGAGTTTCTGGTTCCGGGCGGAACACTTCTTATGGAAATCGGCTGTGATCAACAAAAAGGAGTTCAAGGCACGGCAGCATTCTTTCCTCAATATGAAAACCCGCGTTTCATAAAGGATGATGCAGGTCATGATCGTGTTGTCTGCCTTGAAAAAAAGATTGATAATCAGATCATTTTTTGATAACTAAGACAAGATTTGCTGCTGGCGGTTTGCTTTTGTTGCACTTCGCAGGAACGCGGCATTGAAATTCTCACACCTCTATGAATCGGTACAGGGTGCTTTTTATAAAAAAGTCGTTGCCGGTGGTGACGGAGGTGGTGGAAAAAAACCTGTATTTAAAAAGATATGGAGAAAAAATGGCTTACATAACGATGAGGCAGCTTCTGGAAGCAGGAGTTCATTTCGGACATCAAACAAGACGCTGGAATCCCAAAATGAAAAAATATATTTTCGGGGCCAGAAACGGTATTTATATTATCGATCTTCAGCAGACTGTCAAGATGTTTAGAAATGCCTATGATTTTATTGTGGATACCACTTCACAGGGTAAAAGCGTCCTTTTTGTGGGAACCAAAAAACAGGCAAGGGATTCTATCTATGAAGAGGCCAACCGGGCAGAAACCTTTTATGTCCAGAACAGATGGCTTGGCGGCATGCTGACAAATTTTCAGACAATAAAAAAGAATATCAGCCGGTTTGATTATTTGAATACCATTGATAATGACGGTACCATTGAGGAATACCCGAAAAAAGAACGGGTAAAGATGATCAAGGAAAGGGCAAAGCTTGAGTCTGATATAGGCGGCATAAGCCGGATGAAATCCCTTCCCGGTGCTATTTTTATCATTGATCCAAAAAATGAGGCCATTGCTGTAAGAGAAGGAAAACGCCTGGGTATTCCCATTGTAGCTGTTGTGGATACAAACTGTGATCCCGATGATATAGATTATGTAATACCTGGAAATGACGATGCCATAAGATCAATTCGTCTTTTTACTTCAAAAATTTCAGATGCCTGCATAGAGGGCAGACAGCGGTATGAAGAGAGGCAGCAGGCAGGTTCAGACAAGGAAGATATGTCTGATAAAGATATTGAAATGGCAGCCTCGGAAGAGCTGGAGAGAACCGTTGTTTCCGACGGCACTGATGGTCCGGTTGTGGAAAAAATTCGCAGAAAAGTCACTGCTGATTAACTCATCTGTCCTGCCTTGAAGACCGGTCACAAATAAGCATTAGAGCTATGGGCAAACCTGCGTGTTTGCCCTTGATTTGTGATGACCTCTAAAAAAGGCGTGCAGGTTAAATATAGAAAAAACAGAATATTATCTGATTATAGGTAAGCATTCGGTAAACCACGTATACCATACAAGATATTGGTATATAACTCATCTTTTTTATCCATAAACACCATATGTTGTGGCTTAAGACGGGGTTTGCCGAATATTTACGATTATAGTATAAGGAGTGGATAAAAATGGCTGATATTACAGCAGCAATGGTTAAGGAATTACGGGATCAGACCGGATCTGGAATGATGGATTGTAAACGAGCATTGGCCGAGACCGATGGTGATGTTTCAAAGGCCTTGGATTATCTAAGAAAAAAGGGCCTTGCCAAGGCCCAGAAAAGAGCGGGAAGGGCAACCTCCGAGGGCGTGATCTATTCTTATATTCATGCCGGCGCAAAATTAGGTGTTTTGGTGGAAATTAACTGCGAATCTGATTTTGTTGCAAAAACAGATGATTTTATTGAGTTTGCAAAAAATATTGCCATGCACATAGCGGCAACCAATCCTGCCGGACTTAATCCAGAGGATATTCCCAAGGAAATTGTTGACCGGGAAAGGGATATTTATCGTTCCCAGGCCCTTGAACAGGGTAAACCTGAAAATATTGTAGATAAAATTGTGGAAGGCCAGGTACAGAAATTTTACAAGGATTCCTGTCTCATGAGCCAGCCCTACATAAAGGAACCCAAGAAAACCATTGCAGAGATAACAACAGAAGCCATTGGAAAGATTGGTGAGAATATCCAGATTAAACGCTTTGCACGTTTTCAGTTGGGAGAATAGATATATGGAAAAGGGGCCTGGGTTCGAAAGGGTTATGATTAAACTCAGCGGAGAAGCTCTCATGGGAGATCAGGGCTTTGGCATAAAGCCTGAAATGATCAATTATGTAGCAGCAGAAGTGGGTAAAGTACATCGGCTTGGTCTTCAGGTCTCTATTGTGGTGGGTGGTGGAAATATTTTCAGGGGGGTTGCCGGCAGTTCCGCTGGTATGGACAGGGCATCTGCCGACCATATGGGTATGCTTGCAACCGTGATAAATTCCCTTGCCCTGTCTGATGCCCTTGAAAAACATGATGTGCCCACAAGGGTTCAATCCGCTATCGGTATGAACAAGGTAGCTGAACCCTTTATACGCAGGAGGGCAATCCGCCATCTTGAAAAGGGCAGGGCTGTTATTTTTGCGGCAGGCACTGGAAATCCTTATTTTACAACAGATACTGCTGCTGTTCTCAGGGCCCAGGAGATAGGAGCCCAGATTCTGTTTAAGGCCACCAAGGTGGACGGGGTATATGATAAAGACCCGGCCATTCACGATGATGCCGTATTTATCCATGAAATATCATACATGCACGTACTTGAACAGCATCTGCATGTGATGGACATGACAGCCATTTCCCTTGCCATGGATAATGACCTGCCGCTCCGGGTATTCAGCCTTAATAAGGAAGACAATATTTTAGATGCGGCATGTGGTCATGATGTTGGTACCCTGATATACAATGGATGATAGGATACTCATCTGAAATCATGATTTTTTCCAGGAACCTCTCCCATCCGCTTATCTGCTTTTCCCAGCAGAAGTATCTGGGATCTGGTTTTAAGATTAACCTATAAAAAGGGTGAATGATTATGATTAATGAAGTATATAAAGAAACAAAAGATAGAATGGACAAGTCTGTCAAGGCCCTTAATAAGGAAATGACAAGGGTGCGCACAGGAAGGGCATCTCTTACATTGCTTGACGGAGTAAAAGTTGATTACTACGGTACATTGACCCCGCTGAAGCAGATGGCTTCCATTGCTGTGCCGGAAAGCCGTCTCATTACGGTCCAGCCCTGGGATGTGAGCGCCATCAAGGAAGTTGAAAAGGGTATTTTAAAGGCCAACCTTGGTTTGACCCCCTCAAGTGATGGAAAAATCGTCAGGATATCCATCCCCCCCCTTACAGAAGAGCGAAGAAAAGAGATTGCCAGAAGTGTAAGCAAGACCTGTGAGGATTACAAGGTGGCTGTCAGAAATATCCGCAGGGATTCAAATGATACTTTAAAATCCCTTCAAAAGGATGGGGATATTTCCGAGGATGAAAATTTTAAGGCCCAGAAGCAGGTCCAGGAAATTACGGACAAGTACATCAGCAAAATAGATGAAATTTATTCAGCCAAAGAGAAAGAAATTCTTGAAGTCTAATTTTCTTGAAAAATATGGTATGATCGATGAAAACCTTCCCCTTCATGTGGCAATCATCATGGATGGCAACGGAAGATGGGCCAAAAAGCGCTTTATGAACCGGATAAAGGGGCATGAAAAGGGTACAGAGATTGTCCGTAATATAGTTACACTCTCCAGTGAAATTGGAATCAAGGTGTTGACCCTGTATGCCTTTTCAACGGAAAATTGGGACCGCCCACGTTCAGAGGTTACCGCTTTAATGAGGCTTCTCAAAAGGTTCATATCTTCGGAAAGAGATTTACTGAAAAAAAAGGGGATTCGCCTAAGGGTGCTGGGGCAGAAATACAGGCTGCCGGATGATGTCAACAGGGAACTTGATATAACCCTTGATGAGACAAAGCACAACCAGGACATGGTTTTGAATCTGGCCCTTAGTTACGGCGGACGGGAAGAGATTGTCCAGGCTGTGAAAAAAATCGCCTTAGGGGTTCAGGAAAAGAAAATATTGCCTGAAGCCATTACAGAATCCCTTATTTCACAACATCTTTATACAAGTGGTCTTCCAGATCCCGATCTTATCATCCGCACCAGTGGTGAGATGCGCCTCAGCAATTTTCTGCTGTGGCAGGCCGGGTACGCGGAAATTTTTTTTACTGATACGCTGTGGCCCGATTTTACGGAAAAGGAGTTCATTGAAATCCTGAAAAATTACCAAAACCGGGATCGCAGATTTGGAAAGGTTGTATGCACCTCAAACGATGGCTCACCGCAATAGTTTTGCTGCCGCTTTTACTACTGCTGCTGCTCAAGGGCAGCAAGGCGGGATTTACTTTTTTTGTTTGCCTTGTCTCATTTCTGAGTTTGGAAGAGTTTTTCACAATTACCGCCAATCACATTCTACCTGTTAGCTCCCCGGATAAAAAACCGGATAAAAAAGAAGAGGAACAGGGTCTATGCACCACTGTTATCCCTTTGTCCATAAGAAGCATTGCCCATCTGATGTCTTTTTCTTTAATAATTGCTGCTCATTCAGGATCCTTTCCCATGATGCTGAGTGTGCCGGCTCTTAATTTAATGTTGATATCCCTGATTTTATTCAGGAGATATGATTTGGATACTCACATTTTAGATGTCGTTAAAAATCAACTGGCGGGTTTGATTTATATTTCCTTGTTTTTATCAATTATTGTTTTGATCAGAAACAGCCCCCAGGGAGAAATCTGGATCATATGGCTGCTCATCATAATTGCTGGAAGTGATACCGGTGCTTTTTACGTTGGATCATATTTTGGGAAAACCCCGCTGGCAGTCAGGGTAAGCCCCAACAAGACCCTGGAAGGAGCTTTGGGCGGTATTTTTACCGCTGTTGTCCTTGGCGTAATCTTTGATTTGATTTTTATTGACGGCATTTCCATTGGCCTGGTGATTCCCTTTGCCATGATCGCAGCGGTTTTTGGCCAGATTGGAGATCTTTTTGAATCCGTCCTGAAACGGGCCGGGGGTATCAAGGATTCAGGCTTGATTCTTCCAGGTCACGGAGGCCTTTTAGATCGGATAGACGGCCTTATTTTTGCCGCACCTGTGGTCTATACTTTTAAGGAGATCATCTTGTGAAGAGCCTTTCTATTTTAGGATCCACAGGTTCCATCGGTACAAGCGCTCTTGAAATAGCGGCCATGCATCCAGATCGTTTCAAGATCAGCGTACTGGCTGCTGCCAACAATATTGAACGCCTTGCCGAGCAGATTCTGGTTTTTAAGCCTGAGATTGCCGTTGTTCTAACGGAAGCCCGTGCCAGATCCCTTAAAGACATTCTGCCCGGGAATCATGGAGTGGAAATTCTGTTCGGGGATGAAGGATATGCCCTTGCGGCAAACCACGGGAGCGTTGATACCGTGCTCCTTGCCATGGTTGGTGCTGCCGGCTTGCTGCCGGCTCTCGCGGCCATTGATGCCGGCAAAACCATTGCCCTTGCCAATAAAGAAACCCTTGTCATGGCCGGGGAGTTGGTAATGGCCCGGGCAAGGAATAAAAATGTTTCCATTTTTCCGGTGGACAGCGAACACAGCGCCATATTCCAATGCCTTCAAGGAAACAGGGATAAGGATTTTAGAAAAATATTTCTTACCGCGTCCGGAGGCCCTTTCAGGAAAATGCCAAAGGATCAGTTTAAAAACATTAGACCGGAAGATGCCCTTGCCCATCCCAACTGGGAGATGGGGCCCAAGATCACCATAGATTCGGCTACGATGATGAACAAGGCCCTGGAGATCCTTGAGGCTGTGCATTTGTTCGCTGTCCCCCATACATCGGTGGAGGTGCTGGTGCATCCCCAGAGCATTGTTCACTCCATGGTGGGTTTCTCGGACGGTTCTGTAATAGCCCAGATGGGCCTGCCGGATATGAAGACAGCTATCTCCTATGCCCTTTCCTGGCCCGAACGTATCGATACGGGGCTTGATTTTCCCGATTTTACAGATTTGAACACCCTTTGCTTTGAAGCTCCTGATTTTAAAAGATTTTCATCCCTTGACTTTGCCTTTGAGGCATGCAGACAGGGAGGAACTCTTCCCGCGGTCATGAACGGAGCCAATGAAGTTGCCGTGCATGGATTTTTATCGGGCCGGACTGATTTTCCTGGTATTTTCAATATAATAGAAAAGACAATGGCCCTTCATGAAAATATTCTTCAGCCGGGCCTTGAGGAAATTCTCCATGCAGATGCCTGGTCAAGGCAGATGGCAGAGTCTTTTCTGCTATCTTAATAATCCCATGGGCAGACCATTCTTTTGATCATAGGGTTTTGGCCATGGCAAGGCATGAAAATCGTCTTAATCTTTGGGCATCCTTCATATCAACTTAAAAGTAGTTGACACTTTTCTAAAAATTTTGAACCATGATTAAAGGATTTAAGGATGAACATGATTAAAAATCAAGGTAATCCAATAATCAACAAAATCATGGTTCAAAAGAAGTGTAAACTGATAAATGAAAGATGCCAATCTTTGCAATAATTTTTTACACATGAGCCGATAATTATAAAGGGTAACAAAAATTTTAAACCGGCCCAAGAGGAGATATGAGTAATTCAATAGTAGCATTTGTAGTTGTTTTGGGAATCCTTGTCTTTTTCCATGAGCTGGGCCATTTCCTTGTGGCGCGTTTTTTCAATGTCGGTGTTGAAACCTTTTCCCTGGGGTTTGGCCCAAAGATATACAAGCGACGCATGGGATTTACCGAATATTGTATTTCCATTATTCCCCTTGGTGGTTACGTTAAAATGGTTGGGGAAGAACCAGGAGACATTCGTGCATTAAGCGATGTGGAGCACTCTTTCAGCCACAAGAAAATATATCAGCGTATGCTCATTGTGGCTGCCGGCCCTTTTTTTAATTTTTTGTTGGCACTTATTATTTTTTATGGCATATTTCAGTTCACAGGTGTTTACTACATCACCCCTGTTGTTGGAGATGTGGCCCAGAACACACCGGCAGCAGAAGCAGGGATCAAGCCGGGCGATATCATTGAAATGATAGACGGCAATATTATAAAATCCTGGGATGACATGGTTGAAGTCATAGGAGATTCCAGGGGCAGGCCGGCGGTAATTGGAATAAACCGCAGCGGAGCTTCTTTGACTGTCAGGGTAATGCCTGAGCCGAAAACGGCAAAAAATATTTTTGGTGAAGATGTACAGCGCTATATGATCGGAATCTCCTCCAGCGGAGATGTTTTACATGAAAAGCTCAATCCCTTTCAGGCCCTGGGGCAGGGCATTAAAAGAACCTGGGATATTTCCAAACTGACCATATTGTCCGTGGTAAAAATCATCAAGGGAAGCGTTTCTGCAGATAACCTTGGCGGACCGATTATGATCGCACAGATGGCCGGGGAACAGGCCAAGGCAGGTGCTGC
The DNA here is from genome assembly GCA_963674675.2 of Desulfobacteraceae bacterium. Classification (GTDB taxonomy): domain Bacteria; phylum Desulfobacterota; class Desulfobacteria; order Desulfobacterales; family Desulfobacteraceae. The sequence continues at coordinate 191,384 of CAXXNM010000001.1, read as the reverse complement.
AAATCTTGCATTTTTTATAGCCATGCTCAGTATCAATCTTGGCATCATCAACCTCTTTCCCGTGCCGGTACTGGATGGCGGTCATCTTGTATTTTTCAGCATCGAGGCGGTAACAGGAAAGGTCGCAAGTGAAAATGTGCGCGAGAAAGCCAATCAGTTCGGCATAGCGCTCCTTGTCGCTTTGATGGTCTTTGTGTTTTATAATGATTTAATAAGAATTTTTAATGGTGCCTGATATGATAACTTGTATCGAAACCGCATTAAAGCCGGCCCTTTTTGACGCAGAAGGCGAAAATCTTATAAAAAAGGCCAGGGATTATTTTGATATAAAACTGACCGATGTGAGGAGTGTAAGCCTTATTACTATCGAGGCTGATCTTGCAGACAGGGAACTGGCATTGATCAGGGATGAAATCTTGACCAATCCTGTAACCCAGATTTCTTCCATTTCACCCCTTGATATTGATTTTAATTGGTGTATATGGGTGGGCTTCAGGCCGGGAGTCAGGGATAATCCCGGGAGCACTGCCATGGAGGCTGTGCGGGATCTGCTTGGAAGGGAGTTTCTGCCGGGCGAATCCATCTATACCTCAAAGCGTTACTGCATTAAAGGGCATGATCTCACCCGCCCGGAAATTGAAAAGGTGGCCAACGAACTTTTGGCCAATCACATCATTCAGCAGTGGCGGGTATTCAGTAAGGGGGACTGGGATCCAAAGACCGGTACCGGCCATGTGGTACCCAAGGTCATGCTTGACCATGAACCGGAATTTAAGATATTGAAAATAGGCTCGGATCTGGAACTTCAGGCGATCAGCGACGAGAGAAACCTGGCTTTGAATCCCAGGGATATTCCGGTGATACGAAGCTATTTTTCAGACGAAAAAGTGATTGAGTCCAGACAGGCGGCAGGTCTCTCAGAGCCGACCGACATCGAGATGGAGTATATTTCCCAGGCCAGGAGCGACCATTGTAATCATAACACCTTCAGGGGAATTTTCCATTACCGGGATGCATCAACGGGGGAAACAGTCGTTGAGAAAAGCCTTTTTAAAACCTTTATTCAGGAACCGACCCTGGCCCTGAAGGATGAGAGACCCTGGGTGGTTTCCGTTTTGTGGGACAATGCAGGAGTCGGCAGGTTTGATGATGATTTTAATTACGTTATTACCGGAGAAACCCATAACTCTCCCTCCAACATGGAAGCCTATGGTGGTGCCATTACCGGCATTGTGGGGGTTTACCGTGATCCCATGGGAACGGGTCTTGGCTCAAGGTTGATAATGGGAAGCTATGGCTTTTGTGTGGGAGATATTGATTATAACGGCCCCTTAAAGGCGCCGCTTCATCCCAGAAGGCTTCTGGACGGGGTGATTGAGGGTGTTAAGGACGGCGGTAACAAGAGCGGCGTTCCCACCACATTCGGCCAGACCCTGTTTAACAGCGGTTATATGGGTAAAAGTCTTGTGTTTGTAACGGCTCTCGGTATCATGCCGGCAGCGGTGACAGGCAGACCTTCCCATGAAAAAAAGACCTCCCCGGGCGAGCTCATAGTAATGAGCGGCGGCAGGGTTGGAAAGGACGGCATCCACGGGGTTACGGCATCCTCAGAAGTCCTTTCGGAAAATACCCCTGCCGGGCATGTACAGATCGGTGATCCCTATACCCAGAAAAAGATGCATGATTTTCTCCTTATTGCAAGGGATGAAGGGCTCTATGAGTTCATCACGGACAACGGAGGAGGGGGATTATCCTCATCCGTTGGGGAATCAGCCATGATAAGCAACGGATGTGAGATCTGGCTTGATAAGGTTCCCTTAAAGTACGAGGGCCTTGACATGTGGGAAATATGGATTTCCGAATCCCAGGAGCGCATGACCGTTTCTGTTAAGCCTGAAAACATTGACAGGTTCATGGCCCTTTCCCGTGAGCATGAGGTGGAAAGCACGGTTATCGGTAAGTACACCGACACAGGCAAGCTGCACATCAAGTATGGAGAAAAGACCTGTGCCTATGTGGATATGGACCTCTTGGATAAAGGTTTTCCCCGCTGGGAGTTTGATGCTGTCTGGATACCCCCGGAATTAAGGGGGCTTACAGAACCTGTATCCGGGGAGCCGGCAAATTATGAAAAACTCCTGTGCGATATGCTGGCAAGGCCCAATATCTGCTCAAAGGAGTGGATTCAAAGGCAGTATGACCATGAGGTTCAGGGCACCAGCGTTATAAAGCCCCTGGTGGGAGTAAACCGTAACATTCCTTCTGATGCCTCCGTGATAAGGCCGGTGCTGGATTCTGAAAAAGGGCTTGTCTTTTCCCAGTCTCTGCTGCCCTGGTACTCCTTGATTGACGCCGGCTGCATGATGACCTGTACCATTGATGAGGCGGTCAGGCGTTTGATTGCCGTTGGGGGATCCCTTGATCACATCGGTGGAGTGGATAATTTCTGCTGGCCCAATATTCAGTATCATCCTGAGAAGAATCCCGATGGTAAATTCAAGGCAGCCCAGCTTGTCCGCGCCTGCAGGGGACTTAAAGATGCCTGCCTCGCCTATGGCATTCCTCTTCTTTCCGGAAAGGACAGCATGTATGTAGATGGGTATCTAACCGGTGAATACGGGGAATCCATCAAGGTATCAGCCCTTGAGACGGTTCAGTTCTCAACTGTGGGTATAATTTCAGATGTGAAATCCTGTGTCACCATGGATCCTAAAATGCCTGGTGACTCTGTTTATGTGATAGGAGTGACAGCCAATGAACTGGGTGCTTCTGAATATTACGAGTTAATGGGCAGAATCGGCCTCAACGTACCAGAGGTCAGGTTTGGCCGCTTCAAAATTATATACAAGGCTTTGGAAAAGGCCATTTCACAGGGGATTGTGGCCTCTGCCCACGCTGTTTCAAGGGGAGGCCTTGCAGTACACATTTCCCTCGTGGCAATGGCAGGAGGTTTTGGAATAGATTTTGATCTCTCAAATGTTCCAAGGGACAATTCCAAAGGTATTCTTCGTAATGATACTGTGCTTTTTTCGGAATCTCCAGGCAGATTTATAGTAACGGTTCCTCCTGAACATTGCCGCTTGTTTGAAAAGATTTTTAAGGGACTTGCCTGTTCCACGGCAGGTTCTGTTACGGACAGCCATTCAAACCTTAATATTACCGGCCTGGAGGGAAATACAATAGTGGGCATCTCCCTTGAAAAGCTGGAAATGGAATGGAAAAAGCCCTTGGGAGATATGGTATGAAAAAGGTAAGAGCGCTTGTTTTAACAGGCTTTGGACTGAACTGCGATGTGGAAACAGCCCACGCCTTAAAGCTTGCCGGGGCAGAACCCGAAAGGGTTCATATTAACACCCTGATCAGTGGAAAGGTTCAATTGGATCAATTTGAGATTCTATCCTTAGGCGGTGGTTTCAGTTGGGGAGATGATCATGGTGCCGGGGTGATTCAGGCCTTGAAGCTTAAAAATCACATGGGTCAAAAAATCCTTGATTTTGTGGCGGATGGAAAGCTTGTCATAGGAATCTGCAATGGATTTCAAACTCTTGTTAACCTGGGATTGCTGCCTGGTATTCATGGAGATTATCAGACCCGTTCCGTGGCTCTTACCTGGAATGACTGTGGTAACTTCAGGGATCAATGGGTAAATCTTGCTGTGGATCATGAATCTACCTGTGTTTTTACAAGGAATATGGACAGCCTGGAGCTTCCCGTACGACACGGAGAAGGTAAATTTCTAACAGATACTCATATTCTTGCAAGGCTCCGGGAAAATCATCAGGCGGTTTTAAGATATGCCGACACAGACGGGAAACCCGCAGGCAAAGCCTTTCCCTTGAACCCCAACGGTTCCTTAGATGACATTGCCGGTATCTGTGATACCACGGGCCGGATCTTCGGTCTGATGCCCCATCCGGAAGCCTACAATCATTTTACAAATCATCCGGATTGGACACGACAAGTGTTTAAGTTTAAGGGGGATGAGACGAAACCCGCCGCCCCCTTAAGTTTACGAAGAAACAGGCTTGATGTGACACCAGGCATTCAGATATTTAAAAACGGAGTGGATTATATTCTTTCCAATAGATAAGACAGTTTAACCAGGACAGTCGAAAAGGTCAGGGATCTTCTTGTAAAACATACCCCGTTACGGGCTATTGGAATCATGTTCTAATTTCCAGCCTAATCTAAGGGTGCAGATTATTCAGGATGATCCTTTGTTGTTTTACACCTATGATTCCATCAACAAAAATATGCACCATTCTTGTAAAGTCCGGATTGATCTCAAAGACCCAGGCCAAAGAGGCCCTTCAAAGGGAGCATTCCATAAGGGATGCACTTGAAAAGCAGCGGGCAAAGAAACAGCAGTCAAGCCCTTCTACCATCCCCGTAAAAACACCTTTTTCCTTTGTGGATGTGCTTGCCGCCCTTAAAATTTCACGCCTTGATATTCCTGAACTGACTCTGGATGAAGATCTGCTCTATGAAACCATTGCAAACCATCTTAGTATTCCCTATAAAAAAATTGATCCCCTGAAACTTGATCTGAATCTGGTAACTAAAACCATACCCAGATCCTTTGCCATGAAGCATCTTTTACTGCCCCTGAAAGTAGATGACGGTATTCTCCAGGTTGCCACTCCGGATCCATTTAATTATGATGCCATCGCTGATGTTGAAAGGGTCACTAATTTTAAGGTGATGGCTGTTATCAGCTCAAAATCTGATATTAAGAGACTTATAAGGGAATTCTACGGGTTCAAGCATTCCATTTCTGCGGCCGAGGATCATTTCTCCACAAAAGGGGTTGATCTTGGCAATCTTGAGCAGTATGTGCACCTGACATCAGCAGATGAGCTGCCATCAACGGATCATCACATCGTGAATGCGGTAAACCATCTTTTTTCCTATGCCTTTGATCAGCAGGCAAGTGATATCCATATCGAGCCCAAACGGGAAACAAGCATAGTTAGAATGCGTATTGATGGGGTACTTCATACTGTTTACACCCTTCCCAAAAAGGTTCACAATGCCGTTTTAAGCCGTATAAAGACCCTTTCAAGGCTGGATATGGCTGAAAAAAGGCGTCCCCAGGACGGTCGTATTAAAACCGAAAAAGAATCTGTTGAGGTAGAGATCCGGGTATCCACCATTCCCGTTGCTTTTGGAGAAAAGGCAGTTCTTAGAATCATGGATCCGGATGTTTTGTTTCAAGACCTTGAGATGCTCGGCTTTGCTAAGGGTGATTTTGAAAGATACAGGAGAATGATCCAGATGCCCCATGGCATTATCCTGGTTACGGGTCCCACGGGCAGCGGTAAGTCCACAACCCTTTATTCAACCTTAAGGATGCTTTCAAGTCCTGAAATAAACATTACAACCATTGAAGAACCCATTGAGATGATTCATGAGGATTTTAATCAGATAGCTGTTCAGTCTGCCATTGGCGTAACTTTTGATACTATTTTGAGAAACATCCTGCGCCAGGATCCCGATATTATAATGGTAGGAGAAATTCGGGATCTTTTGACCGCCCAGAGTGCTGTTCAGGCAGCTCTTACCGGTCATCTTGTTCTATCAACCCTTCATACCAATGATGCAATATCCTCGGTCACAAGGCTCCTGGATCTTGGGGTACCGCCGTTTCTCGTGCATTCTTCCCTTACCGGTGTCATTGCCCAGCGTCTTCTAAGAACAATCTGCCCCCATTGTCAGGAAAGTTTTGAAATGGATGTTGCAGAATTGCAGGATATGGGGTTAAACATAGGTAAGACAGGGGTTGTCACCTTAAAGCGAGGCAGGGGTTGTGTAAAGTGCAGGCAAACCGGATACAAGGGAAGAACCGGTGTGTTTGAGGTGCTGGTTTATTCTGAATCACTTAAAAAAATGACTTCGGAAAATATAAATATGTCATCTTTAAGAAAAAGGGCCCAGATGGAAGGATTTATCCCCCTGAGACACCGGGCCGTGGATAAGATGCTCAAGGGGGAGACGACATATCAGGAGGTGCTGCGGGTCACCTGGGAGCAGGAGTAATGATTTGTTTTACTCACAGGTTTCCTTAGAAGGAGTTTCAGCTAATTTCTGGAAAAGGCTTTTTTCATTGGATATTTTAAATATCCTGTTGGTATCGTAATCTCCGATCCACAATGCGTTTTCCACACAGACAATGCTTGCCGGTTTCAGTATCTGCCTGGGTAACTTGATATCTTCAAGGTATTCACCGGTTTGTACATTCAGTCTTACCAATTTTGGATTGTAGCATCCCGGGCCGCTTGTGGTACAGGTGTCAAGGCCGATTATCCAAAGATATCCCATTACGCAGTCCCAGGATATGCCAGTGGGATGTTTTACAGGGGATTTGTAGATTCTGTCCACCGATTTTATGGATGAATTCAGCTTGAAAACCTGGGGTTTGTTTTTTGAAACCACCCATAAAGATGTGCCATCAAAGGCAATGCCGTTGGGATTCTCAACCGGTGATGGAAATGATTCAACAAAATTCAGGTTGGGTTTCATCTTATGAATTTTGCTGTTTTTTCCATCAGCCACCCACAAGAATCCTTCGCTGCAGCAAGAACCTTCCCAGGTAAGACCACAGATGTCCATCTCAAGCATCTGGGGTCCTGGAAAACGTCCAAGGCTGTAGCTGCCGTCATACATGGCTGAACTCACCGAGTTTTTTCTGTAGGCTTCCGTGGAAATGTTTCGGGCAAGAAGGACTTGGTTGAAATTACCCATGATTAAATTTTTCCCATCCCATGCAAGACCCGACGGGCCGCATTGGGATTGGTTTTCAAATGCTGAAAATAGATCGGTTTTAAATTGCTGGGGCCCGCAGCTGAATAATAGAATAAAGTTCAGCATTGAAAAAAATAAAATGAGTTTTCTTTTTTGTGTCTTCATGTCATGGACTCCCTGTAATGTTGGCGGACAATGTCATTTTTTTTATTCTTTTTATTTTTTTATCTTGATTCCATTGGAACAGTCAAGTCTAATATGATGTTTTGTCAGTTGGCCTTAGGTTATAGGGTGATTATAGCCAAATTTTTTATTAGAAATTGTAAATTAAGGTTTGATGGGGGATGGAATGGAAAAGATAGTTGATTTTCTGTTTGAAGCAAATATGCTGAAACGGTTGACAAGATCGGGATATTCTTTTCTTGGATCCGGGAAAGAAAGTGTTGCGGAACACTCTTTTATGACAACTTTGATCTGTTTTACAATGGCCCGTATGGAACCCGGTCTTGATGCCCAAAAGATGATATCAATGGCCCTTGTCCACGATCTTCCCGAGGCACGAACAGGAGACCTCAATTATGTTCAGAAAAAATATGTAACAGCCATGGAAGATAAGGCTTTGGATGATATGACCGAGGGGCTTTTTTGCGGTGAAGAGATTAAAATGCTTATGGCTGAATTCAATAATGGAGCGACAAGAGAGGCAATGCTTGTCCGCGATGCCGATCAACTTTCTTTTATTATTGAATTAAAACAATTAAAGGATACAGGGGCCGCTTCTCCTGAAAAATGGCTTCCCTATATTATTGACAGGCTCACGACCGGAACCGGCAGGAAACTTGCTGAAAACATTCTGAGTTGTGAATGGGATGACTGGTGGCTGAAAAATTATTCAGAGACCTGTTTGAATTAAAACATTTGAACAATTTTTTGATTTGAATTACTCTATCTTTGCTATGGTAAAAAAAATACAATAAACAGGCATCCTTCATATTGCCTCAAAAGTAGTTGACACTTTTTTTGAAGTGATTCCCCAAAAATGGGAAGATTGATTCAGAAAGTGTCAACCGATGAATGAAACATGCCAATAAACATATCAAATATTAAAAATAAGATCGTATCTCTGTGTTTTTGTGAATCCGGGATATTTGATCTGGAACAGGACTCAGAAGGCTTAAATATCCATGATGGATGTGAATATGTTTTTGAGTTTGAAGTATCTGTTGACCCTGTTCAGATGCTTGAAATAATTAAAACAAGGCTGGCTGTATCCCCCAAATCAGATTTGATTTTTCCTGATGTTATTTTGGTGGATTTGAATAAGTTTAATGTGGATGGCGCGGATTTAGATGGAATTGATTCTTTTTTTAATGGGATTACCAGGGCCGTTTCCCATTGTTCTCCCCTTGTTATTTTACTTTTTAATCTCGATATTTTAACTTCAGATATGGGAGCTTCTCTTAGGTTAAAGGCGTTACAAAATAAGTTTTTGTTTTTGATAAAACCATTTTTTTTTGAAGAGTTTGACTTGATGATCAGAGGCCGGATTGAGCATCAGGATGTTCATAAAAGGCTCGCATGGCAGGATAATCATCTTGGCAAATCCCTTGAGTATATTGAAAAACTCAAACAAAGTCTCGTCAGCACAAGAAAAGAGCTGGCAGGTGAGAGACAGATGCTCCATAACTCCCTGAAACAGATAACACTGATGACTAAGGAGCGGGAAACACTAAGAAAAGACCTTGAACAAAAACGCTTTGAACTGTATGAGAACCTTAAAGGCATCGAGGCATTTTTATCCTCAATGATCGAGACAAAAAATGAGATGAAAAAGGGCCATGCCCTGCGAGTCAGCCAAATTGCCCTTGTTTTGGCTGAGAAATTCCATATCGGAGACAGCAGCTTGAAGATACTTGAAAAGGCAGCTCTGCTCCATGATGCTGGAATGCTGCTGATTCCACCTTCGGTGCTTGTTAAATCAAAGGATGAGCATACAGATTATGAAAAAAGGATGATTTTGCTTCATCCTGCAAGGGGTGCTGATTTTTTAGGGAGCTGTCCAGGGTTTGAAAAAGCTGCTGAAATTATCAGGTATCTTAATGAGAATGTTGATGGTTCAGGCTCTCCTGATGGCCTTAAGCGCAGGTATATCCCGGTTTTGTCCAGGATTTTAGCAGGTGCTGATTTTTTAGATACATGGTGCATTGAAAATATTGATTATTCCATGGATGATCTCCTGCTGGCCCTTGAAGAAAGTGCCGGGGCAAGGCTGGATCCAAGTGTGGTTAATCTGCTGGGCAGGTACGCTGTAACATATTTAAATAAAGATTCTGAGCGTTTAAGGGAGTATCCTGTTTACCTGCTTGAACCTGGTATGGTGACAGGAGCCGGACTTTTTACCAAGACCGGTACAAAGCTTTTTTCCGCAGGCACCAAGCTTACGGAAGCATCAATTAATATGATGATCAGGTATAACAGGGAATATCCCGTAGATGAAACAGTATTCATAAAGGTAAAATAGTATGGATATCGCCTCAATTGTTGGAATAGTTCTTGGTATTGGTTTTACAGTAGTTACGATTCTCCTGGGCAGCGGCCTGATGCTCTTTTACAATCTGCCGTCCATCATGATTGTTGTTGGCGGCACCATTGCAGCCACAATGATTGCCTATCCCCTTGGAGACGTTCTTAAGATTATTAAACCCACTATGAAGGTTTTTATGTTTAAAATTGAAAAACCTGCTGATATCATTTCCAATCTTGTTGAAATTTCCAACAAGGCAAGAAAGGGCGGGCTTTTATCCATAGAGGGGGATATTAAAAATGCCACAGATCCTTATCTTGCAAAGGCCCTTCAGATGACCGTGGACGGTGTCAAGACAGCGGATATTGCCGCCATCATGCAGACAAAGATGAAGCTGGTAAAAAAAGAGAACAAGACCGGAGCTGCCCTTTTTTCCAGTATGGGTTCTTTTGCCCCGGCCTTTGGCATGGTTGGTACCCTTATAGGGCTTGTGCAGATGCTGGCAAACCTGGATGATCCCTCCACCATTGGCCCTAAAATGGCGGTGGCTATGATCACTACCTTTTATGGTTCTTTGCTTGCCAATTTGTTTTTCATTCCCATGGCTGAAAAACTTGAAACAAGGAGTGAAGAGGAAATTTCCAATATGAACATCATATATGAAGGCGTGATCTCCATCCGTGAGGGGGAGCATCCAAGATTGATGGAGGATAAATTGAATGTTTATCTTGGCTCAAATCATCAGCCGGCCGAAGAATGATTAAGTATATAAAAGATACTCCCCACCGTTAGATATTGAGCTTTCTAGGGGAATCGTTTTCCCAGAATCAGGGCGAAATGAGGTTTTTGACAAGCTCAGTTAATGAGAGTGCACAGTATAATTTCACAAGGGACACATAGAAAATGGCTGAAGACAATATGGCAGGAGAAGAAGCACCCCCGCTGGCACCTCCTGAGGAGGATGATGACGGAGGAGGAGGTGGTGGTGGGGCCCCTGAATGGATGGCGACATTTGCCGACCTGGTCACTTTGCTCATGTGTTTTTTTGTTCTTTTGTTTGCCATGAGTACAACCCAGCAGGAGACTTTTAAGGAGCTGGTGGAGTCTTTAAGGAGCGCTCTGGGGGTTCAGGCAGTGCCGGAATCCGGTACAAGGGAAGGCCTTACCATGCATGCTGTGCCTTCAGAAAAACCTTCAGAACAGCAGGAAATTGATGAAATGGGGGGGATGATCCAAAAGGATCTTGAGGAAATTGTCAGCGAGGTACGGGAACTTGTCATGTTTAATAAACTTGGAGGCCTTGTCAATGTATCGGAATCGGATATGGGGGTTGTTATCACCATGTCTGATTTTCTCCTGTTTTCCGCTGGAGGTACCCAGCTTACGACAAAAGGTGTTGATATTTTAAACAAGATTGCGGTGGTGCTTTCCAGGCTTGCCTATCATGTAAAAATTAAAGGGCATACGGACAGTGAGCCCATCCATACGGAACGCTTTCCCTCCAACTGGGAGCTTTCATCAAGCAGGGCCAGTTCAGTGGTGCGGGTTCTGGTGGGAAGCGGGGTAAACCCCAGGTTGATCTCAGCCGAAGGCTACGCCCATTATTCACCTGTCGCAACAAATGATACTGAGAAGGGTAGGGCAAGGAATCGCCGTGTAGAAATAGTTTACGACAGGGACAGCATTGCCCGTGGATTTGCCGGAATGGATATTAAATAAAAGCGATGTGCTTGGGATTAAATTAAATAATACAGTGAATAGACATGAATGGATTGTAATATGGAAGAGCGTCTTTCAGACATTTCAAAGCGGCTGGGGCTTCATCTGAACACATTGGAAAGATGGATCCGCCAAGGGAGGATTCCCATCATTAAACATGGTTCCTTTGGGAATTACAAGGAGGCCGAACTGAACAGATGGGCGGAAAACCAGAGAAATAAGGTGCTGATAAAGAAAGATGAAAAACAAGATGAGCCTGGATCACCTGATGTTTTGCTTTTAGCTGCCATGGAAGCTGGTGGTGTTTTCCACGGAATTTCAGGGTCTTTAAAGGAGGATGTCCTTGGTGCTGTAGTGAAAAAGGTTCCTGATTTTCCAGGTAAAAATACAGAAGCGCTTTTCCAGCAGTTAATGGAAAGGGAAAAACTTATGTCCACCGGGATAGGGCATGGTATTGCCATTCCCCATCCCCGTAATCCCCTTAGGGAGAATTTAAAAACACCAATGGTTACAACCTGTTTTCTTGAAAAAACAGTGGATTTTAATGCCATAGATAATATGCCGGTTTCCGTAATCTTCTTGCTGCTCAGCCCCTCTGTTGAATGTCACCTTAATTTACTCTCAAGGCTTTCTTTCTGCCTTAGGGATAAAGAATTTATAGCTTTTGTTCAGGGCGCTCCTGATGCAGATGAGCTGCTTACCAGGGTTGAAACTATGGTTAGTTTAACATGAAAAAATTTATTTTCTGGAGGTATCCCGGCAGAATTCCATTTTTTCGCATGGATGACAGGCTGCTTCTCATATTTATAGGTGTCATTGTCGGCATATGCAGCGGCCTTGCAGCCATTGTACTCAATCGCTCTTTAATTTTTTTGCTGGATGGTTTTCATCATATGCGCCATCTCTGGTGGGCATTTTTACTGCCTGCTGCCGGAGCCATGCTTTCATCAATATTTCTTGAAAAAATCATGAATGAGGGCGCGGGACACGGGGTTCCTGAAGTGATATACAGCGTATCACGGTATGGAGGACTTTTAAGACTTCGCTCCAGTATTTCAAGGCTTGTATCAAGTTGTCTTACCATCGGGAGCGGTGGATCCGCCGGTCCCGAGGCTCCGGTTGTAATGAGCGGCGCAGCCATTGGCTCAAACATCGCAAAGTTCTTTTTCTTAAATGACCGCCAGCGTGTTACCCTGGTGGGATGCGGCGCTGCAGGAGCCATTGCATCCATATTCAATGCTCCTTTAACCGGCATGATTTTTACCATGGAGATTATCCTGGGAGAATGGTCCATGGTAAATATTATTCCCATTGCCGTTGCATCGGTGGCAGGTGCTGAAGTCAGCCGAATTCTTCAGGGAAACAGCATTGCCTTTGAAAGCAGCACCAGTTTTAACATCGGCTATATAGACCTGCTGGCCTGCCTGGGCCTTGCCGTTACAGCTTCTTTGGCCTCCCTGCTTTTAACGCGTGCGCTGCGCCGTATGCATAAAATTTCTCCCAGGGTACGGGTGCCGTTATGGGCGCGTGCGGCTATTGGCGGCTGCGCCGTGGGACTTTTAGGTTTTGCGGTGCCTGAGGTGCTGGGAGAAGGGTATCATTCCATCCATGCCATGATACAGGGAAGCTTTCCTGCAGGTCTTGGCATTGCCGCCATTGCCTGCCTTGCCAAAATTTTAGCAACATCCTTGACCCTTGGCTGGGGTGGATCTGGTGGTATTTTCGCGCCATGTCTTGTTATCGGAAGCTTTGCCGGTCTTGCCTATCACCGTTTGCTTGCCTTTGCCTTTCCATCAGTTATGTGGGTAAATGAAGGTTGTTTTGCACTGCTTGGAATGGCAGGCATGATGAGCGGTATTCTCCAGGCTCCCCTGACAGGAATTTTTCTTATTTTAGAGATAACGGGCAGCTATGAAGTAATGCTGTCACTGATCATCGTTTCCGCCATATCCACCACTATTACCCATTATTTTGAGCCTGCATCGTTTTATCTCAAAGATCTTACGGAACGTGGACAATTGCTGCGTCCGGGTACGGACTCAAGGGTGCTTGCGGATATGAGCATCAGGGAAGTGATTGAAAAAGACTGTATTCCCGTGCATCCTGGGATGCTGCTTCGTGATTTTCTTCATACGGTAACAATATCCACAAGAAATTATTTCCCGGTTGAGGATAAAGAAACCGGTCATTTTTTAGGGATGATCCGGTTTGATCATATCAGGCCCTATCTCTTTAATACAGTTATGTATGATACTGTCTTTGTTGAGCAGATCATGGATACGGATATGGAGGTAGTTCATTTTGATGATGATCTTTTTGATGTGCTGCAAATAATGGATGCAAAGCATTGTTTCAGCCTGCCTGTTGTTTCCAATAACAGGTTTGCGGGTATGGTATCCAAGGCAACACTGCTGGATAAATACAGGGATGAATTAAATGTGCAGACATCCCAATTGTGATTTGAATAAAATAGAAACTCTAAGGAACAAAACATATGGAAACAACAATTTTTCATGTTTTTAGAAATACTCCTCTTGGAAGGGAGATATTAATGCAGTCCCTGTATTTTTGTAAACAGAGTGGAACATCCATTGTCATATATATTCCAGAGCACACCAAATTTCTAATGTACTATGAAAATGATGTTGTTCAGGTTGATCTTGATCAATCTTATCTTACAGATCCAGCCACAGCCATGGATCATGCCAGGGCTCTGACCGATGAAGCAGGCCTTCAGCCAAGATTTATCGAACCAAAAAATTTTACAGCATCAACCCTTCCTGATCTGCCGGTTGATTTTGATTTCATGTGCTGTCCAAGGAGTATCAGTGATCTTTCAACAAAAATAAGCCTGGGACATATAGGGCCAAAGGTGAGAAGAATCATTAATTCAGCAAGGTTCCCCGTATTGATGCCAAGCCTGCTTTTTAAGGAATGGAAAAGCATTATTGTTTTTTTCGGCGGATCAGTAAACGCGGTCAAGGCTCTGAAATTAGGCCTGAGATTGAGCAGAATATCCGGTAAACCCCTTGACATGTTTACCCATGATCATCGGAACCCAAAGGAATATTTTGAAAATATTCTACAGGAAAACCTGCTTGAAGATGCCGTAGAAGAAAATGTAAGGCAGTGGTATTTTTTTGATAATGGTAAATTCGAGCATAAGCTTTACAATGTTTCCCACAACGCACTGGCGGTTCTTGGCGCCTATGGCCACGGCCTTGTAAAGGATATGCTTTTTGGGAGTAAAATGGAGTTGATCCAGGCTACATTATCCAATAGTCTTTTGATTGCGGGCCCATGTTATGTATCACCCAGGGAGTGAATTCTCAAAAAGTTATATATCATGGTGATTCGCAATTATCAGTATACCATGATACCATGGTGATTCGCAATGATCAGGATAGTTTTTCAATTTCCTTTGCAACAATTTCCTTTATTTTTTTTGCTGGAACATTTTTTACCATGCCTGGGCAGGAGTTTGCCATCGCATTCCAGTTTTCAGGATGATTAACCACTGTTTCAATAAAGGGCCAGGCTCTGCACATATACGGTTTTACATGATGAATGCTGCACAGCCCATCAAAAAATATACATTTTTCATCACTGCCCTGGTTGAGCACATATCTTGAACCGGATGGAACGCAATATTTTTTTATAAAGGCTTTTTCATCAATTTTAAGGAAATCTGCAATTTTTTTAATATCTTCATTTGAGACGTATGTGCCCCCAAATCCCTGGCAGCAGTCGCCGCATTGCTGACAGGTGAAGATATCCTTGCTTGTTTTAAATTCCATATCCACGTCTTTCCTCCATTGCCCGCTGCATGGTCACCTGATCCACATACTGCAGATCCCCGCCCATGGGAACTCCTGATGCTATTCTTGTGATTATTAAGCCCGTTTTCTTAAGGTTATCGGAAATATAGGAGGCAGTAGCCTCTCCTTCCACATCGGTAGCCGTGGCGATGATTATTTCCCTGACAGCGTTTGATCTATCGGTATTTTTTTTAATTCTGTTAAAGAGTTCTCTTATTCTGATGTCATCCGGGCCTATACCATCCATGGGGGATAGGGCACCTCCAAGAATATGGTAATGGCCTGAAAAGGCACCCGATTTTTCAATGGATGCCATATCAGCAGGGTTTTCAACCACACATATCAAAGAAGGATCCCTATGCGGATTTGAGCATATGGTACAGATATCCCGGTCGCTCAAGGCAAAGCAGTTTGAGCATAACTTCACTTTTTTTTTCAGCTCCATGATGTTGGATGCAAGGGCTGCTGCCTCATCTGAAGGTGCGTGAAGGATATAAAGTGCCAGGCGTTCCGCAGTTTTTTTTCCAATACCCGGAAGCCTGGACAGGCTTTTTATTAGTTTCAGTACTGAATCAGGGTAATAGTTCAATGTCCGGCACTCTTCTTAAGGTATCTTTATCTTGAATCCGTGGCATGATTTTTGATATGTGCTGAAATTATTAAGAAAACTTGATTTTGTCTTTCATCTCGCAGGTGAAGTAACAAATTGATTATTTCTAATAATTTCAATACCGCTCAAATTTTGTGCCACGGATCCAGATTTATCTAAAGGAATTTTTTCATAAAAAAACCTGGGCTGTAATGGGCCGGTATCCCTGGAACCCTAAAATAGAGTAAATAAATCACATTAATCCCGGTATGTTCATGCCGCCTGTTAGTTTAGCCATTTCAGCACTCATCATTTCCTGGGACTTGTTTAAAGCATCATTGGTAGCAGCCAAAATGAGATCTTGAAGCATTTCAATATCTTCTGGATCAACAACTTCTTTTTCCAGTATGATGGATTCAATTTTCTGTTTTCCATTGGCAATTACCTTGACCATGCCTCCGCCTGCAGTTGCCTCAACTGTTTTTTCTCCAAGTTCATCCTGTATTTTAAGCATTTTTTTCTGAAGCTTTTGGGCCTGCTTCATCATTCCACTCATATTTTTCATTTAATTACTCCTTGTTATATTAGAAAGCCTTCTGAAACCGCAGATGACTTTCATGCCTTGTCGCAGGCAGAACCGGATCAAAATCCTGGTCTGCCCATGGCAGTTATATTAATTTTACATCAACAATATTACCTTGAAATAATGATACTGCATGGGAAACAAGGGGGTGGCTCAAGGCCTCTTGTTTCAATACTGCCGGGCTGTTTTCCCTTGTTTTTTCAGATTGAACAGGCTGGGTGCAGTCGATTAAGGTAAAAGCCATATTTTTTCCAAAATAATCACTGCATATCTTATCAAGAAGGTTTCTTTTTGAATTGAGCCGGGACAGCTCAAAGGACGCTCCATGCACTTCAAATTCAATCCTGTTATCTGAGATTTCATTTAATTTTCCTTTTGAAAGAACTGCATGAACAAAGGGCAGGGTTGTTCCTATTTTTTTCATAAGCCCATGCCAGTCCGGCAGGGAATCATTGGCAGACAGGGAAATTCCGGTATTGTCTGTTTTGAATGCCTCGGTTGTATCTGCAATGGTATCATTACTTCTGGGGAGGGCTTCTTTATTCTGGTTTGTTTTTCTGGATGAATCAGGTGAATTATTAGAAGTCCCTGTGGGTGCCGCTTCCGGTAAGCGGGAAAGAGTTATCTGCTTTGCGAGTTTATCCAGCTTTTCTATTAATTCATCGATGGAAAAACCATCCTGGATTTGTATAAGCTTCAACAGTACCATTTCCAGAGCGGTTCTGGTGTGGGATGCGTTTTTTATAAGGTTTTCTTCAGTTAGAAGTATGTGAAGCATCCTGCTTAAATAAAGCTGGGAGCATGAATCAACCATGTTTTTCATGGTTTCCCTGTCATGGTTACTCAAGTCTTTAGTGCTGGTGGTTTGGCTGCAAATTTTTACCACGGTCAGATCCCTGAAATGCCTTATGATACCTGCATAAAATTTCTTTAGATCAAGTCCTGATTCATGGGTACGCTCAATAATTTCAAGAAGGGCTGCCCCGTCATGGTTTAATACGGCCCTGGATATATCAAAAATAATGTTTTTATCTATAATGCCTAAATTATGAAGTATTGCCCCATGGGGAATTTCTTTTTGGCTGCTGCCGGACATGATACGGTCAAGCAGGCTCAGTGCATCCCGCATGGATCCGTCTGCCTGGGATGCAATTATATCCGTGCTTTCCTTAGATATCTGATAACCTTCTTCCTTGCACAGCTTTATGAGATGCGCGGAAATCTGTTCTAAGGTAATCCGTCCTAAATCATGGCGCTGGCATCTTGATAGAATGGTAATGGGAATCTTGTGGGATTCTGTTGTAGCAAATATGAAAAAGACATGATCCGGGGGCTCTTCCAGGGTTTTGAGCAGAGCATTGAACGCGGCTGTACTCAGCATGTGAACTTCATCAATAATATAAATCTTGCAGTGAGATGAAGCAGGCATATAGGCAACATTGGCACGAAGTTCCCTGATTTGATCCACACTGTTGTTGGAAGCCCCGTCTATTTCATATACATCAGCGCAATTACCTGAAGTTATGGACTTACATGACTTGCAGATATTACATGGTGTTGCCGTAGGCCCATGGGCACAGTTCATGGCTTTGGCTAATATACGGGCTATGGTTGTTTTTCCGGTTCCTCTGGGCCCTGTGAAGAGAATTGCGTGGGCTACGCGGTTTGCTGAAATGGCATTTGAAAGCGTAGTTGTAACATGCCCCTGTCCTATAACATCCTGAAATGTCTGGGGCCTGTATTTAAGTGCTAAAACTCGATATGACATTTTAAAAGAGGTGAACCAAAAGATGAAGAATTAAGTGCTAAAAATCGATATGATTTAAACAAGAGGTGGATCAAAAATGGCGGAGAGAGAGGGATTCGAACCCTCGGTACCCGTTAAGATACACACGCTTTCCAGGCGTGCACCTTCAGCCGCTCGGCCATCTCTCCCCATGAATAATGATGGAAGATTTAATATACTGTTTTTATTTTTGTGTCAAGTATTAAAGCGAATTTTGGGGATGGTTTTTTAACATCGGCCATAGTAGGGGAGACTACACTGTGGCTATCATTCACCGGGTAATCACGGTAAGTTGCCCCTGAAAATAATGGCTAAAATTGAAATCAAACCCCAAATTTCAGAGATGAGATTTGCATCTCATGTATGGTGTATACTATAAAAAGTGTCAACTACTTTTGAGGCAATATGAAACATGGATTGATTATTTGTTAATAATACTAATTTGTTAAATTATAATTTTGGCTCTGTTTTTGTAGGGGGAGCCCCCTGTGGATACCCTGTCCACTGGGCAACCACAGGGGGTTGCCCTTACATTATGCAAGAACATTTCTGAAGACAACAAAGTAGTAATAATTTATTGCCATTTAATAAAAAACATGGAATATTAATATCAGCTACCGCTTGAAATATGAACACTTTGGATCAATTGATAAGATTTTTCTAACATTCAGAAACTTTTTGAATATATCAGCACTAACTTATCAGAATCAGACCATAATCTGATTTTTTTAAGGCTGTCTGATTCAGAAAAATGGCCGTTTTTAGAACCAAGCCCTAAAAGCCCTTAATGGGTTACCCACTAATAATACTCTTATAGCCCTCTTTTCGCTTATTTTTTTAAGTGCTGTAATTAACACAAATTGAATTTAGATTAGTTTCACTAACTATTTTTTATATTAATAAATTCAATAGATTATGTGAAAATAACCTGATTGGAGGTTATAGGGTTTTTACTCAAGCCGCTGGCTGTGCCGGTGGTCATAACTCAAATTACAGATAACAATACTGTAAACTCTAAGGAGAAAAATTATGAAGATCGTTTGTTTGTATGCATTAATTTTATCATTATTTTTTGTAATTCAGACAGGTCATGCCCAGCAATTAGCTTTAATAACTATTGGGGACAGTTTGACTGCTGGATCCGGTGATGACCAATATGATGAAAATGGTCTATCGCTTGGGTATCCTGGCCGCTTGAAGAATAGGTTAAATACCGAAAATGGGGCAGATTATACCGTTTTAAGCAATATTGCGATGGCTGGTCATACCAGCTTGGAGCTTATTGCCTCTCAATTAGATCAAGCCATCAATTTGATCGATACAGCAAACAATAATTCCAGACTGCCTGTTACGTTAGTCTGGATTGGAAGTAATGATCTTTGGGGGGTCTATGAGTGGAAATGTAATACCCAATCACCACCGACCTGTACAGATGAGGACTTGAAAGGATTTTCAGATAACATTGAAACCATTTTAGCTCGTTTAACAGCTACAGGCAGCATTGTCTTGATTGCACTTTTGGATGATCATTCCAAACGTCCAGTTGTTTCTGATCCAAAATATTCTGACAGCCGTGCAGAGATTACTGTCGAAGAGCTTCCATTACTATCTGCACAGACGTCTCGTTATAATACAGCGATAGGGGATTTGGCTGCCCGTTACGGGGCAACGGTAGTGGATATTTACAATACAACTATTTTTCAAGAATCTGTCACAGTTTCTGCTGAAGATGGAGATCATCCAAATCATGCCGGGTATGATCAACTGGCAGGAATCTGGTATGATTCCCTGTCTTCTGCCCTGGCTGCCTGGAATGATTCAAGCACCGACGTTCTACCTCCTCCTCTTCTTAGTGTCTCCACTGACAAGACGATAGTTAATATCTCCTGGACAAGTGATGAGCAATCCACCGGAAATATGTTATTTTATGCCCCCTATCCCGATGCCGAGTATATAGGACAGATGGACATGGGAGCAGAGACGAATCTCACCTTTGAAGCGCCTTCCGGCACCGCATTCTATGTTGCGGTTCAGGCCTATGCTGGTGAGGTGGTGAGTGAATTTTCAAATATTGAATATTTTGTGGTACTCGATCAGAATCCGAATAATGATGATCAATTTCAGGATATACCCCTCAAGAGCAGCATTACAAAGGTTCAACCCATGACAGGCATCGTTTTTTGGCCTGATAATGATCAAAACGATACAGATGCCATTCAGTTGGAGTTTTCATATGTTTTATATAACCAGGTCGTAAAGGATTCAGGCCTATATGACTGGACAGATATTGACAATTTGCTTGATGAAATAGCCGGTCGAAATCATCAGGCGATTTTGAGATTCCGTTTTGTTTATCCTGGATACGAAACATCGGTTCCGGATTATATAAAAAATCTCTCTGATTATCATGAAACAAAAGGGGTCAGCGAAGACGAGGATACGTGGTTTCCTGACTGGACAAATTCTGAACTGCAGCGCTTTGTTTTGGAGTTTTATACAAAGTTTGGTGAAAAATATGAAAATGATCCAAGACTTGCATTTCTTCAAACAGGTTTTGGTCTGTGGGCTGAATATCATATCTACGATGGGCCCTTCGAGCTTGGAAATACGTTTCCATCTAAAGCGTTTCAGGATTCTTTTTTCACTCATCTAAATACGGCCCTGCAAAATATTCCTTGGAGTATTTCCATTGATGCTGCCAGTGATATGTATTCCCCATTTTCCGAGAATACGGATTTGCTCAATATTCATTTTGGATTGTTTGATGATTCTTTTATGCATGAACACCATTCCGAAGAGAATGCAGGCAATTGGCAATTTTTTGATTTGGAAAGATATTTAATTTCACCGGCCGGGGGAGAATTCAGCTATTATTTGGATTTTGATCAGGAGAATGTTCTCAATGAAGAGGGTATTTACGGCATTACTTATGAAGAGGCGGCAGCTCAATTTCACATCTCTTATATGATAGGAAATGATCAACCAGATTATCAGACGATGGGGAGGATTAAAGAGGCAGGTATTGCAAGTGGATATAAATTTGAGATTGTTTCATTCAAAGCATCTCAGGATTCTTCTGTCGTAGAAATCAAGAACAGCGGCATTGCTCCTTTTTATTATGATGCCTATGCCTGTGTAAACGGTGTGCGTTCAAAAGAATCCTTGAAATTGCTGGCACCAGGCAAATCATTGGTTTGTCATATTTCTTCCGGTGGAATGGATCCGGTATTGACAATAGAGAGTGATCATCTGCTTCAAGGGCAAACAATAGAATATAAAGCCAATATGCGTCGTTGTGGGCAAAATCAGGTCAAAACCCTGGTCTGCCCATGACAGTTATAGAAAAAAAGGAGGCAACACTTTAAGGCCTGACGATTTTGTTTTCATCCCGGATATGATAACCCGCTTTGGAT
The DNA here is from genome assembly GCA_963674675.2 of Desulfobacteraceae bacterium. Taxonomy (GTDB): domain Bacteria; phylum Desulfobacterota; class Desulfobacteria; order Desulfobacterales; family Desulfobacteraceae. Next base: position 170,211 of record CAXXNM010000001.1, on the reverse strand, counting down.
TTTCTGTTTTCCTGGTATGAATGAATCGAATGGCAGATGGAAAGATGCCGTTGGCAGTCATTGTAAAAAGAACCTCTTTTTTCCTCTCGACCGGATAGATGACATCAAAGGTTCCGCCGGGCCTGAGGAATCTTGAGACTGCCTTTACAAGCCCTGTTATATTAAGAGTAATTTCATGCCTGGCAACGGCCTTTTGATGGTTTGGGTTCATCCTGCCGCAGTTTTTTTTAATAAAGGGAGGGTTTGATATGATCTTGTCAAATTCTCCTTTAATTTCAGCGGTGGTTGTTTTTAGCACGTCTTTGCAGACAATGGAAATGGTGCTGCTGAAATTATTTTTTTTTACGTTTTGCTCTGCAATGACGGCAAGGGATTCTTGAATCTCGATGCCGGTGATTTGTAAATCAGGAGTGCGGGCGGCAAGAATCAGGGGGATTATGCCGCAGCCGGTTCCAATGTCTAATATTTTGTTTCCAGGTAACGGCTCTGCATGGCAGGCCAGCATTACAGCGTCCATGGAGAACCTGTATCCTTTTTCCGGCTGCAAAAGTTTTATTTTCCGGCCGGAAAAATATTCAGTTGTGCAGGGCTGCAATTTTGAATCTCAATTCCTTTATGATAGTTTCCCCCAGGGCATTATTCAGATCTTCCTTCATCTTTTCCTGGAGAAATCTTAGATGGTGGAGCCACACGGAATTGGAAACATGTACAATTAGGGTCCCGTCTCTAAAGGCCCCGGGCTTTGCCTCCCTGCCGGTCAATTCTCCCACTGTGTCGTCCCACATCTCCCATATCCTTGTCATTCCAAGGTCTGAACAGGGTCTCAAATCTTTTAGAGAGCCTTCAAGTATGTTTCCGATATGGATGAGCTTTTTTTCCATCATGTTTTATCTATTTCTTCGTTTTTCAAGTTCATCTGCCTTGAGATCCTTTTTGAGAATTTTTCCCACCGTGGATTTGGGCAGTTCCTGCTTGATTTCAACCTCAATCGGCAGTTTGTACTTGGCTAATTTGCCGGCACAGAACTCAATCACCTCTTCCTGGGTGACGGTTTCACCCTGCTTCAGGACGATAAACGCCTTTACCGCCTCCCCCCTTGTTGCGTGGGGGATACCCACACAGGAAGCTTCCGCAATGCCTGGATGTTCATAAAGAACCTCTTCAATATCCCGTGGATAGACATTGAATCCTCCGGATAGAATCATGTCCTTCATGCGGTCAACTATATAAAAGTATCCGTCTTCGTCCATTTTTGCGATGTCACCTGTGTGGAGCCAGCCATCTTCAGTAAGGGTTTTTGCTGTTTCATCCGGCCGGTTGAGATAGGCCTTCATTATCTGGGGGCCCCGCATGAGAAGTTCTCCTGATTTCCCCTGGGGCACGTCGTTAACCCCGTCATTCACATCCACGATTCTGCACTCCACGTCCGGTATGGGAATGCCGATGCTTCCCTGTTTACAGTTTCCGTTAAAGGGGTTTACATGGGTTACCGGGGTTGATTCCGTTAAACCATAGCCTTCAACGATTACAGAACCGGTCACCTCCTGAAATCGGGTGATGATTTCAAGGGGAAGCGGGGCACTGCCTGAAAAGCAGCCTTTGATGCTTGTAAGATCGGTATTCTTCATGTCAGGATGGTTAAGCATGCCGATATACATGGTGGGAACAAGGGGGGCAAAGGTGGGCCTGAACTTTGAGATGGCTTCCAGCAGGGGTTCAGGCTGGGGTTTGGGAACAAGGATGTTGCCCCAGGCCATATAGACGGCAAAGTTCATGGACACGGACATGCCGAAAACATGGAAAAAGGGCAGGGCGCCCAGCATCATCTCCTCTCCCCGGTTAAACCCTGGAAACCAGGCTGCAATTTGCTGAACCTGACAGCTAAGGTTGCGGTGGGTAAGAATAACCCCCTTTGAGACGCCGGTGGTACCGCCGGTATATTGATACATGGCAGTATCATCAAAGGAAAGGGGGGTCTGGGTATGATCGGGATAATAACTCTCCATTAATGATTTCCACTTGAACACATCCCTGGCAGGGGGCACATCTGCGGCAAGTTTTTTCTTTTTAGCCACTAAGGGGAACAAAAGGCGTTTTATAAAGGGAAGATAATCTCCTATGGAAGTGTAAATGATTTTGGAAATACCGGTTTTCTTGCGGAGACCGATCATCCTCTGTGCAAGCAGATCAAGGGTGATGAGCAGTTTCGCCCCGGAATCATTGAATTGATGCTCAAGTTCCCTGTCAGAATAAAGGGGATTATTCATGACGGCAACGGCCCCAAGCCTCAGGATTGCATAGTAGGCAATCACGCAGGGAATGACATTGGGGAGCAGGATGGCCACGCTGTCCCCTTTTTTGATGCCAAAGTCCCTTAATACGGCGGCAAGACGGCCGATCATATCATGGCATTCCCTGTAGGAAAGTTCATATCCCTGAAAAATCAGCGCTGTGCTCTCTGGAAATTCCCGGGTGCTCATATCAAGGTATTCCGGAATGGTGATCTCTTGATAATCAACCGATGCCGGCACTCCCTGGCCATAGTGCTGGAGCCATATTTTTTTTTCATAAATATTTGGTTCAGTCAATGGGACCTCCTCTAAAGCATTCATAAGATAAATCTGTTAGGAACAAAGGCTAACAAGCGCATGGACTCGATAAAAGGCCAGTAAAACTTTTTGCGTACGCAAAAAGGTGTTCCAGTCCTTTTGCAAGTCATGACATATCGTTATTATAAATTTTTTAAGGATTTGAAATAGCGATTTTAATAAGATCAGCCGTTTCTTTTTGTGTGTATTCAACCGGGTTCCCCTTCATGCTGCTTGCGTTTTGTGCATTTCGTGCAATTTGTTCGATATGATCGCGGTTAGAATCCTTGAGGCCAAGTGCGCCAAGACCGGGTATCCTAATTTTTCTTGTCAGATCAGTAATCCACCTGATTCCGCTGTTCAGGGATGCGCCTTTATCTCCCGTCAGGAGCCTTGCCGTTTCACGGTACTTTTCAAGTATGTTGGATTCAGGCGCTCTCTTTTCAAGGAGCTTGATGTTGAGAGTCGTTACAGGTGCAAGCAGCCTGGCACAGATGGCACCGTGGGAGGCGTTGATCATTCCGCCCATGGGACCTGCAATCCCATGAACCGCCCCAAGTTTTGCATTGGCAAGGGATATGCCGCTGAAAAGACTTGCAATGCTCATGTCCGCTCTGGCATCAATATCATCTCCATGGTGGAAGGCACGAAGGAATGACCTTGCAACCCTGGCAATTCCCTCCCTGCAAAGGGCATCGGTAAAGGGAGTTGCAAAGGGAGTTGTAAATGCTTCAATGAGCTGGGTCAGGGCGTCCATGCCGGTGGATGCCGTTATTTCCTGGGGCATGGTAATTGACAGGGCAGGATCAACCACGGCAATGTCCGGGTACATGGAACTGTTTCTCATGCTCACCTTTACACCTTTATCAAGGGATTTCAGAACAGCATTGCATGTCACCTCTGCACCGGTGCCCGATGTGGTGGGAATAGCAATCATGGGAACCGGCTTCCCGGTCAGGGGCAGACCTTTTCCGATGATTTCCAGATAATCCGTAACCTTTCCGCGGTTGTTGACCAGGGCTGCAATGGCTTTTCCTGCATCAATGACGCTGCCTCCTCCCTGGGCTATGACAAAATCAGTCCCCCAATTCCTGGCCGTTTCAGCGGAGGTTGATATCTCTTCTACCAGCGGCTCTCCTTGTTGGGAAAGGCATTTATAATTGATGCCTGCAATATCTAAGGTATGGAGCAGGGCTTCAGCACGTTTCTGGTTTTTTCCGGTAATTACCAGGGCGTTTTTTCCTGATTCGGAAAATTTCGAATGGAGTTGTTTTGATTGTTCCTGTCCAAATATTATCTGAACCGGAGAAAAGAATGTAAAGATCATTGTTTCCTTTTTTTTATAAAAGTGGCGTAAAACCCGTCTCCCTTTAGGGTAGGGGTAGTTCACTTTGATGTCAGGAACGCTGAATTTAGAAATGATAATCCATAACACGGTCCTTATTATATATTTTGCGAGTATTTTGGTCAATTTGAATTTTGATTTTTTCATGCAGCAAGGAATTTAATTTGATCCTGATTTGATCCATTGCTGAATTTGATGGGGATTTGATGAAAGATAACCCTTGCACAATGATGAAAAATATCATAGTTCAGAGATTTATTAATTGTTTAAACGATTGCACAAATGTGCACAGTCTCAAAAAAAATGTAGTCAGGAGAATTGCAATGGCAGATATGTTTGGGGAAAATGGCTCTGGTGAAGAAAAAGAGGAGAGCTTTGCGGAGCTGTTTGAGTTATATGATACAGAGATGAGCCATGATATTGCCCAGGGAGATAAAATAGACGGCACCATTATCTCCATTGGTGAGAACAGTGTTTATGTAAGTACCGGTACCAAGAGTGATGGAGTCGTGGAAAAGGCAGAGCTTTTTGATGAAAATGGAGATTTCCCCTATGTTGTGGGAGATAAGCTGTCCCTTTATGTGGTTTCCCGGACAGAGAGTGAAATTATTCTTTCAAAAGCACTTTCCGGTGCTGCTACCGCCTCTTTGCTGGAGGAAACAGCCTTTAACCGGACCCCGGTGGTGGGAAAGGTACAAGAAGTTATAAAGGGTGGATTCAGCGTCGATGTAATGGGGAAAAGGGCCTTTTGCCCCATAAGCAAGATTGACATCAAATATGTTGAAACCCCTGAAGATTATGTGGGTAAAGTGCTGAATTTTATCATTACCCGTTTTTCAGAGAGTGGAAGAAACATTGTTGTATCCCGCCGGGAACTTCTTGAACGGGAGATGAAAGAATTGCGCCAGGAATTTTTAAAAGGGATTAAAGAGGGGGATGTGCTGGAAGGAGAGGTCATAAAGGTTATGCCCTATGGAGCATTTATTCAACTATCACCAGGGGTAGAGGGCATGGCCCACATCTCGGAGCTTGGCTGGTCCCGGGTGGAAAAGGTGGAAGAAATTCTTAGTCAGGGAGATATGGTTCAGACAAAAATATTAAAAATTGAAGAAAAAGAGGATAAGGATGCTCCAAAAATATCCCTTTCCCTGAAACAGGTTTCTGCTGATCCATGGGAAAGTGTTGATCAGTTTATAACAACAGGACAGCAGGTATCTGGAAAGGTTGTGAGGCTTGCTCCCTTTGGCGCCTTTGTTGAGATCGTGCCCGGGATGGACGGACTTGTTCATCTGAGTGAGATGAGCTATGTTAAACGAGTAGTAAAAGCTGAGGATGAGGTCTCCCTCGGGGAAATGATTCAGGTTGTTGTGAAGGATATTGACCGGGAAAACAAACGAATCTCCCTAAGCATGAAAGATGCCCATGGTGACCCATGGAACGGCGTATCTGATAGATATATACCGGGCACAATTGTTGACGGCCATGTTGAAAAACGGGAAAAATTCGGGCTTTTTATTACCCTTGAGGCAGGGGTTACAGGGCTTTTACCCGGCTCTGTTATAAACCGGTCATCCAGCCCCCAGACCTATGAGAAACTTAAACCAGGTGATGCTGTCAAGGTCATGGTTGAAACCGTCAATGAGGATGACAGGCGTATAAGTCTTGCGCCTCCTGAAGTCAAGGAGACTGACAACTGGAAGAAATTTGCCGGAGGTAACAAAACAGACAAAACTCCTGAAAACAATCAAATAGGAAGCATGGGAGCCTTGTTGATGGAGGCCATGAACAGGCAGGCAAAGGAGAAAAAGACAAAATAAAAGGCATCCTTCATATTGCCTCAAAAGTAGTTGACACTTTTTTTGAAGTGATTCTCCAAAAATGGAAAGATTGATTCATAAAGTGTAAACCGATTAATGAAATATGCCAAGTAACAGCTTAATTTTATTACAAATTTTCAGGCCACATTCATTTGCTGGTTGACGATTTTTCAAAGTATTTCCTTATTTTTTTCATCAGTCATAAGTTCTCAGAATACCACATATAGTATTGAATTAAAATTTAATACATAACATTTGGTATGGGAAATGAGAAGTTACGGCTCATGAGTTGTTTTTCAGGAATCCTCAAAAAAGTGTCAACTACAATTATAGGAGTCCGCTTCTTTTTTTCCTGCTGCTCCGGATGCTTAAACCAATTAGCCAGCCGATAAGAAGAACCCCTGCTCCGGCAAGAAACCATTTGATCATTGCAGTTTTGGCGCTGTCATCGTTTTTGAGTTTGAGTTTTTTCAGTTCATCTTCAATGAGACTGTTTTTGCGGATAAGCTCTTTATTCTCTTTGATTATATTTACAATATTTTCGGATTGGCCGGCAAATATTTCATATTTTTTTTTGGCCTGTTGGGCAATTTTTTTTAATTTTATGTTTTCTTCTTGAGCAACTTTTAATGATGATTCAAGGTGTGCTTTTTTGTCCTCATGGTTTTTTTTAAGGGACTCAATTTTCATCTCCCATGTGGAATTTTTTAATTCCTCGTTTTTACCTGTGTTTGAGTTTGTCTTTTCCAGGGATGCAATTTTAGCTTTCAGATTTTCAATGATAATACTCTTTGGGAGTTCCGTGGTGATATACTGGCTTTCCACCCAGCCCTCATCACCCTCAGATGTTTTTATTTGATAAAAATTGCCTGATTTATTTAGAATATCGACCTTGGTATTGCTTCTTAACGTGTTGATGATCCCGTATTCATTACCAGGTCCCTCCTTTACCGTTAGGATTAACATATCGGTTACATATCCGGTTTTTGCCTGTGCCGTAAAGGGAATAATAAAAGCCAGCAAAAAAAAGATTATAATTTGTTTCATCAATCACTCCATAAAGATTCGGCTTTTAATGCCGGGTTGAGAAAAAAAGGTTATTTTTTTTATAAAAAAGTGATTTAAGCTTAGATGTTCCATATCAGCGTTCACAAAATTTTACAATACCCCTTGTGGGTGACCATTGGTGAATCACGGGTTTTTAACAAAGGCCGTCGGGCTTAAAAATGTTTTAAGAAAAACACTTGCAAAGGTTTTAAGAGGGGTGTATCCATTTTTTATTATGATACTTTTAGAAGAAAGAAATAATTTGGTGGTTTTTGGTAAAAAGATGCTCAATGCCGGGCTTACAACGGGTTCGGGCGGGAATTTGAGCTGTTTTAACAGGGAAAAGGGACTTGTTGCCGTAACACCCAGTGGAATTGAGTACCCGGACATGGTGGTTTCAGATACCATTGTTCTTGATTTAGACGGAAATATCCACCAAGGGGATGCAAAACCATCCAGTGAAACAGGATTTCATCTATCTCTTTATCAGAAAAGAGAAGATATCAATGCAGTTGTGCATACCCATTCTCCCTATGCAACAACCTTTGCCTGCCTGAACAGAGAAATTCCAGCGGTTCATTATCTTGTGGGATTTGCAGGTAAAAAGGTTCCAGTGGCTCCCTATGCTACCTTTGGCACAAAGGCCCTTGCAGATAATATCATGGAAACCATTGGAGATTACAATGCCCTGTTATTAGCCAACCACGGCCTGGTGGCTGTGGGAACATCTCTTTTAAGGGCATTTAACATAGCTGAAGAGATTGAGCTGGTTGCAAGGATCTGCTTTCAGGCACAATCCATAGGAAGCCCTACTATCCTGCCTGATGATGAGATGGAAAGGGTTATTGAAAAATTCAAACACTATGGGAGCCACAAGGATGCTTAATGATGCCTATAGTGATCTTTGCATTTTTAATATTTTTACCGGCCTTGTGGAAGGATTGTCTCATTTTTCCCAGTCGAGCCGGGTGGCACTGATTTATGCCAGGGAGCCGGGGGACGTACTCCGCATCTATGATCCTCAGAAGCTTTTAAAGGGGCATGAACCTAAATTAAGAGAACTTTTCATAGAAGATGAGACATGGAGATATGATCTGATCAATGCCATTGCCCACCAGCCCATGGAACATTTTTTGACCACGAATAATTTAAACCTTGCCGGCATAATTTCCTTTGGAGGGAGTTCCCACTCCTTTTTTTACCAGATGTGGTTTACAGAGCATCATCCTGACATGTGTTCCATATATCCGACTGAGAGATGGCTTGAACACGCAGGATGGCTTATGTCCCAGGATTTTTCTACGGAAAGTATTTCCATGGGAACCTCGGGTCATGTGCTGCAAAACCATGCAGTCCATGCCATTACAGATCATATACTGGATGTCAGAAATCAATTGCTGGGATATGACACAAGGATGCTTATTCATCCGATTCTGGACACAATCCTTGGTATATCCAAAACAAGGGAAGAGGGATCATGGCCCAGGGGAAGACTTGTGTTTGTGGATCCAGATGCCTTGAATAAGATTCGATTTGTGGCAAAAATCCAGACCCATGAGCGTCCCTTTATAAGCAATGTCAAACACATCAGAAAACTGCTCCTTGCCGTTGAAAATTCCAGCCGGTTTCTTGTTTCCGATGGAAATACCATCATAGGATTTGCAGATTCAGATGTTCCTCCTTTTGCTGTCACCGGTTTTTTTAAGGGGGATTACGGATTTGTCGAGCTTGGCACTGCCGTGATTTGCAGTTTTTTTGACGGGAACTTTCATTCAACCACACGCAAGGCCAATCTTGTGGACTTGGAAGAACTGCTGCTTGATTCACAGCTCCATGGAGATGCAAGGACAGTTCTTTTTAAAATCATTGTTGATTTAGTGCATACGGCAGAATCCAACCGCCATGGATGTACCCTTGTTATTGATTTAAATAAAAAACCGGTTAAATTATCCGGCCATATTCTTGATCCCTGTCTGGATCTCAACTGCCCGGAAAATTTGGATCTTGCCCGTTCTCTGATTAAGATTGACGGAGCTTTACACATCATGGCCAACATCTCTCTTCGGGGTTTTGGCTGTCTTCTCGATGGAAAATCCATTCACGGAGAAAATATGGCCAGGGGAGCAAGATATAATTCCGCGCTTAGATTTACAGCAGAGCATGACAATGTTATCATCGTGGTCGTATCTTCAGACCGGCCGGTTTCCATAATTCAGCACGGGGTTGAATTAAATGCGTTTTGCGAATGGAATCCTTTGCCTGGATATACATATAAACCTCAAACTTTGGAACAATATATCAATGGAGAATTATCATGAGTCATCACAAACAGGATCATAATCACAGCCACGAACACAGCCATGACCATAATCACGATCATCCACATAGTCACAGTCATGAACATGACCATACCGGCGGTTCAAGCCATAGCCATGAACATGACCATATCGGCGGTTTAACCCATAGCCATGAGCATGAGCATGCCGATGGTTCAATCCATACCCATGAGCATGAGCATACCGGCGGCTCAAGCCATACCCATGAACATGAACATACTGATGGCTCAAGCCATACCCACGAACACTCCCATCATGGGGAACATAGCCATGGGCATACCCATACAAACCACGACCATCATTCAGAGAAAACAGAGCTCAGTCTTGAGGATAAAATGTTGATGCTGCTGAAGCACTGGGTGGATCATAATAACAGTCACAAGGAAAGTTATGCCTCATGGGCAAAAAAGCTTGAAGATGAAAATATCAATGATGCGGCTGAGTTCTTGATACAGGCCGAAGAAGCCTCGGCTCAGATAACCAGGAGCCTTAAGGCCGCACTTGAACTTCTTGAAAACAGAGCCTCTGGATAACTTGGGGCGGTTTTATGTTCATTTGACATAGAACCCTCATATTTGAACAGGCCTATTTTAAAAACCATGGTGATTCTCGCCAGTCATAATTTTTCTGATTTGCCGCCATATATGTCGTTAAATGATACTTTAAGCCAGTACATATCCCATGGAAAATGAGAAGTTATAACTCACGAGCTTAATTGAAGCAGCATGGAAAAAGGGGGATGACATGTACCGTGAAAAAAAATGTATGAACGACGATGATGCTTCACATAGTGAAATGCTTACCCGCCTTTGCATTGCCCTTTCCCGGGAAAAGGATATTGGTAAATTATTTGAAATGATTGTTGATAATTCCAGAATCATTACCAATGCTCAGGCCGGTACTCTCTACATAGTGGAAGGAGATTATCTGAGTTTTGAAATTCTACAAAACGAGCCCATGGGTACCAGGTACAAGAAAGATGGTTCTACAAAATCTCCATTAAAAAATGTCCCCCTTTATATAAACGAAAGACCTAATCACACAAATGTTTCTTCCTGTGCTGCCATTACCGGTGAAATCATTAATATCAGCGATGTATATCATTCAACCACCTTTGATTTCACTGGAACCAGGATGTATGACAAGGTAACAGGATTCAGATCCCAGTCCATGCTTGTTCTTCCCCTGATGGATCATGAGGATAAAATAATCGCGGTTCTCCAGCTCATTAACCGGGTAAATCCTGAAACCGGTGAGATTACATCCTTTTCGGAAAAAGATATTGATAATATACTTCCCCTGTCCTCCCAGGCAGCGGTTACGGCAACCAAGGTCAGGCTCATCGAGACCCTCCGTAATATGTTTTATTCCTTTATTAAGGCTATTGCCAAGGCCATTGATAAAAAATCACCATATACGGGAGAGCATGTAAAACGGGTGGTTTCCCTTACCATGAAGATTGCGGAAAATATGAATTATGCGGATAATGGGCCCTATGAAAATTTTCGATTTTCAGATGATGAAATGGAGGAATTAAAGCTTTCAGCCTGGATGCACGATATAGGCAAGGTTGCAACTCCCCAGTACATAGTTGACAAGTCAACCAAGCTTGAAACCCTTTCCAACGGCATTGATGAAATCAGAACAAGGTTTGCCCTGATCCGTGAGATACAAAGGGCCGGGTATTATCGGAATCTCCATGATATATCTTTAAAAAAAGATGAACTTGACTATAATATTCTGGCAAGAGAACATAAACAAAAGTTTGAAGCCGATTTGGATATGATTAACGGGGATCTTGATTTTATTGAATCCTGCAATTGTTCAGGGGTTTTTATCGATGAAGAAAAATTTGACAGGCTTAAAAGCATATTTGCGAAAAGATATACCCTTGATGGTCAGTCCCATCCTTATATTACGGAAAAAGAATTTGAAAATTTAAGCATCACCAAAGGCACCCTGAGTGAAAATGAGAGAAAAATAATTGAGAGCCATGCCGCCATGACAGATCAGATTCTCAGGCAGCTTCATTTTCCGGAAAAGCTCTCAAAAATTCCCTTGTATGCCTCGTCTCACCATGAAAAAATGAACGGCACCGGTTATCCCCGCCGGTTAAAAAACGGAGAAATTCCCATACAGGCAAGAATAATGGCAATTGCGGACATATTTGAAGCCCTGACCGCAAAAAACAGACCATACAAGGAGGAGATGTCGCGTGAAAAAGCCGTGAAAATTCTCTCCTTGATGGCCGAGGACAATGAGATTGACAAGGATATTCTGAAGCTTTGCATTTCTTCCGGGGTATTTGATGTCAGGCCTTCATATCCGGACTGAAAACAGAAGAGTTAATTGCCGGCTTTTCAGGAAAAATATAGCTGTAAAGCTGGGATAACAACATTCCCGCCATCATAAGAGCACATCCTGCCATGGCACGGCCTGAAAGAACCTCATCTAAAATTATCCAACCTCCGATTGCGGCAATAACAGATTCAAGACTCATGATTATGGCTGCATGGGCAGGATGGCTTCCCTTCTGGCCGTAAATCTGCAGGGAATAGGCTATGCCCACTGAAAAAACCCCGCCGTAGAAAATGGGGAGAGCGGCTTTCCATACTCCCTGAAATGTGATTTCTTCAAGGAATACAGCAAATACAAGGCTGGCAGCGCAGCATATCATGCACTGGACAAAGGCAAGGCTTATCGTATCGATTTTGTTTGTAAGCCTGCCGATGATAATTACATGAAGGGCAAAACAAAATGCGCATACCAGCACCATCATATCCCCGGAATTTATGGTCATGGCTTCTGTCACACTTAACAGGTACAGCCCGGTGGCTGCCAGGATTGCCCCTGCCCAGGTGCCGATCCCGGCCCTCTGACCCCAGATCAGACCTAAAATCGGAACCAATACAACATAAAGACCGGTAATGAAACCCGCCTTTCCCGCGGTTGTGTAAACAAGTCCCACCTGCTGGAGGGATGCTCCCGCAAAGAGCACAATGCCGGAGAGAATTCCTCCTTTGAGAATTTCCATATTTCCAGGGTCATTTAAAACCTGTTTTTTTTGTTTCTTTTTCCTGTGTGATACAATGAGAAACGGCATAAGAGACATGCCTCCCAGCGCAAAACGGATGCCGTTAAAAGTATAGGGGCCTACATGGTCCATGCCCATTCTCTGGGCAACAAAGGCAAGTCCCCAGATGGTTGCGACCATAAGCAGAATTAAATCTGATTTTGATGATTTCACTGTTTTTCCTTTTTTTTGTCACTGGCAGGCAGGACAATGTTATATTTTTTTATCTGGTTCCATACGCTGGTCCTTGATATTCCAAGAATCCGTGCCGTTTCCTTCCGGTTGCCATCTGCCTGGTCAAGGGCTGCAAGGAGCCGATTTTTTTTTATTTCATCAAGACTTTCCCCGGCCTTTGCAAATGATTCAGTCCTTGCCTTTTCTTTTTTTGAGTTATGAAAGACGGATGGAGGCAGGTGTTCAGGCTTGATCATTTTTTCCTTGCAGGTAACAAATGCGTATTCAAAGGCACTTTTAAGCTCCCTCACATTTCCAGGCCAGTGGTAGGCATTCAGGACATCCATTGCCTCCTTTGATATCCCCTGTATAAATTCTCTGCCTCTTTTAAGCTGAATTCTTTCAAAAAATGATTCAGCAAGCAGAGGGATGTCTCCCTCTCTTTCCCTAAGTGGTGGAATCCAAATGGGAATCACATTGATTCTGTAATAAAAATCTTTCCGGAATCTGCCCTTTTCAACAAGCGCTTCAAGATCCTGGTTGGTTGCTGAAATTATACGTGCATTTATGGGAATTGTTTTATTGTCCCCCACCTTTTCAACTACCTTTTCTTCCAGTACTCTAAGGAGTTTTACCTGGGTGGACAGGGAAAGTTCACCTATTTCATCAAGGAAAATATTGCCGTTACCCGCAGCTTCAAATTTTCCGCACCGCTCTTTTAAGGCCCCTGTAAAAGCTCCTCTGACATGGCCGAAGAGTTCACTTTCAAGAATGGATTCATTCAATGCTGAACAATTGATTTTTATATAGGGAGCATCTTTATGCTCACTGCGTTCGTGGATAGCCCTTGCCGCCATTTCTTTTCCTGTGCCGCTTTCTCCCTTTATTATAACAGGGGCATCAGATTCTGCAGCATTAAGAATAAGGTCAAATACTTTCTGCATTTCAGGGGAGGTGCCGATGATGCCGTGGAAGGTGTCCCGGGAGGACAGCTCCCTTCTGAAGACCTCAATCTGCCTGTCCCGTGAGATGATTTCGGAAATATCGGTGAGAGTTTCCACAGCCCCTATCAGTTTGCTTTGTCCCCCGTTCAAAACAGATGCATTTTTAATTACATGTACGGTGCTGCCGTCTTTTTTGATTATGCTGCACTGCATGTTGTTCAACTCTCCTTTCCTGAACAATACGCACCATTTACACTCACCTTCCCGTCTTGATACCTCACAGGCATTACAGCCAAGTTTAGTGCATGGCTGGCCAATGATATCATCTTCGCAATAGCCTGTTATTCTTTCAAATGCAGGATTGATAAAAACGATGATACCCGCAGTATCAACGATCATTACCCCGTCCTGTATGGTATTTACAACTGTTTTCCAGTATTTGTTTAATTCCTGTTCTGCCATTATACTTCCTGTGTTCAATTGTTAAACAAAAGATAAGTTCACTTTTTTAACAGATTAAAGACAGGTTGTACAATGAATTCTGAGTTTTAGCTCTTGAAAGTTTTTTTAAATCTGCCGGGAAAAATCTTATTTAGTCTGTAAAGTCTTAAAATTTAGTCTGTTATATTTTTTTATATATATGTGTCCATATCAAATTAAATCTATGGAATGTTGATTGCAGATGGGGGTTATCATGTAGCCGGAGAAACCTAGAGACAAGGCATGCCTTGTCTCTACATTCAAATGAATGAACTATTTAAAAAATTATAAACTATTGTTGGCATCCTTCATATTGCTTAAAAAGTAGTTTACACTTTTTTGGATGATAATCCTAAACAATAAGGATGTTCATAGAAAAAGTCTAAACCGGCAAATGAAGGATGCTCTATTGTTGAGGTATTTTAAAGAATGCCGAAAAGGAGTTGTCATGCAGAAAACAGATATATTAGTCATTGGATCAAGTGCCGCTGGCTTTGTGGCCGCAACAACCGGTAAAGCCATGAATCCCGATAAGGATGTCACAGTTGTCAGGATGGAAGATCAGACATTGGTACCCTGCGGCATACCCTATTTTGTGAGTCCGGGTGAAAGCACGGATAAAGACCTGATGCCCACGGATAAAGTATTCCAGGATACAGATATTAATCTGAAGATCGGTGAAGTAGTATCAATTGATACTGCAGCAAAGGCATGCAGGCTGAAGGACGGCCATGAAATTGCCTATGACAAGCTTGTTCTTGCTACCGGTTCAACCCCTGTTAAACCGGCCTGGCTTGCCGGTGCCCATCTTGAAAATGTGTTTTACGTGTTCAAGGACAAGGTTTATCTTGATAGAATGCAGGAAAAATTGGGGCAGTGCAATAAAATTGTCACTGTTGGTGCAGGTTTTATCGGGGTAGAAGTTTCCGATGAGCTGGTGCAAAACGGCATGGATGTGACTCTTGTGGAAAAATTACCCCATGCCCTGGGACTTGCCTTTGATGTTGAGATCGCCATGAAGGCCGAGGCCGCCCTGAAGGAGAGGGGAGTGAAGCTTGTCACCGGCACCGGCGTAAAAGAAATTCTGGGAGATACATGCGTAACAGGGGTTCTTCTGGAAAATGGAGAAACCATTGAGGCTGATGCCGTATTCCTGTCCATGGGCTATCGTCCCAGTATAAACCTTGCCCAGGAAGCCGGCATAACCATAACTCCCGAAGGGTTTATAAAGGTGGACGAGTATATGCGGACAGAAACACCAGATGTTTTTGCCGTGGGGGATTGCGCGGAAAAGATAGATTTTGTGACACGAAAACCAAGCAACATAATGCTTGCCTCCATTGCCTGTACTGAGGGAAGAACAGCAGGAATGAGCCTTTTCAAAATATCTGCGGTAAAAACCTTTAACGGTACCATTCCCATCTTTTCAACCGCCATTGGAAATCTGGGATTCGGAGTGGCCGGTCTTACGGAAAAAAGTGCAACTGAAAATGGCTTTGATATAATTACAGGCAGCTTTCAAGGTATGGATAAGCATCCCGGCACCCTTCCCAATACCAACATGCAGATGGTGAAACTCATTGCAGGAAGGGACAGCGGTATTATTCTTGGGGGTGAAGTGTTTGGAGGGCCTTCAGCAGGAGAGTTGACAAATACCATTGGATTTATTATTCAGAACAGGATGACCGTAAATGGTGTTTTGACTGCCCAGATCGGAACCCAGCCTCTTTTGACTGCAAGTCCGGCCGGATATCCCCTGGTTAAGGCGGCAGAAATCTTAGCTAAAAAGAAAATGGGATTAATGCCCTCATGAGAATGCTTGACCTCAGAGATGTGATTCTGCCATTTGCTCTTTTGAAGGTGAGTAACATTTTCAGGGAGATGGGCAGGGGAGAATGCCTTGAGATATTGTGGAACAGCAGGGATATTTTATCCATTGAGCGGATACTTCCGCCGGAAACCTTTGGCTTGTCCCTTATCCGTGAATCTGAAACCCATCCATCATGTTTTTGGATTAAGCTTGAAAAAACAACAACCTGTGCCCGATAGAAAGGGTTAAGCTGCTTGAAATACAGTCAGCCTTCATAAAGCCTTAAAAATTTTTTACACTTATCGGCCTGTGAAAATCAGCAATGAACAAGGAGAAGAAATGTCCAAACGAATTTTAATTATTGGTGCTGTAGCTCTTGGACCCAAGGTGGCCTGCAGATTGAGACGCATTGATCCTGATGCCCGGATTACCGTTATTGACAGGGATGCCCTTATTTCCTACGGTGGATGCGGGATTCCCTATTATGTCGGCGGAGATGTTCCTGACCTTGAGGGACTTTACTCAACCATTGCCCATTCTGTAAGGGATGTCCAATTTTTCAAGAATCATAAGGGTGTTGATGTACTTACCCGTGTTGAAGCTACCAGTATTAAAAGGGCCGAAAAAAAAGTGGTTGTACGATATCTTGATGAGGACAGGGAAGAAGAACTTGAGTATGACAAGCTTGTAATTGCAACAGGTGCTACCCCCATGCGCCCGCCCATCCCGGGTGTGGATTTACCCCAGGTGCATGTGGTATCCAACCTTCACCATGCCAGGGCTATCAAGGATGCTATCTCCAAGGGTGAGGTTGAAAACGCAGTGGTCATTGGTGCCGGAGCCATTGGCATTGAGATGGCGGAAGCCATGAGTGATCTGTGGGGTATAGATACCACCCTGGTGGAAATGGCTGATCAGGTTTTGCCCCAGGCCCTGGGTAAGGACATGGCCAGAATTGTAGAGAAGAAACTCCAGGACAATGATGTAAAGTTGATGCTGTCCGAGCGTGTGGTATCAATCAACGGAGATAAGGAAACCGGTGTGACATCCGTGGAAACGGGGACCTCGACTCTTCCCTGTCAGTTAGTGGTGCTTGCCACAGGGGTCCGACCCAACTCGGAGCTGGCAGCAGCAGCAGGGCTTGCCATTGGCCGAAACAGGGGAATTCTTGTTAATAAGTGCATGCAGACAACAGATCCAGATATCTATGCCGGGGGAGACTGCGTGGAGTTCACCAACCTTGTAAGCGGTCAGGATATCCTGATGCCCCTGGGTTCCCTTGCCAATCGCCAGGGAAGGATTATTGCTACCAACATCAACGGAGGCCTGGAGCATTTCACAGGTGCTGTGGGCGCCTTCTGCATAAAGGTGTTTGACATGGGGGTTGCCAAGGCAGGTCTCACCACTGCCCAGGCAGGGGCAGCGGGATTTGATCCCGTTGATGTTGTTGTCGCTCAATCGGACAGGGCCCATTTCTTTCCTGATGCAGACTTCATGTTCATGAAACTCATCGCAGACAGGACAACAAGAAAGGTACTGGGCGTAGAAGCAGCAGGCCCCCAGGGTGATGCGGTCAAGTCCAGGGTGGATGCCGTGGCTCCGCTTCTTAAATATGGTGTGGATGTAAGTGAAATCTGTAATCTTGAGGTCAGTTATTCACCTCCCTATGCTTCGGCCATGGACATCGTTAATAATGTCGGTAATGCCCTTGATAATACCTTGAAAGGTAGTCTTAGATCCATCGATACCTTTGAGTTTCTGGAAAAGTTCAAGGAGAAAAAGGTAAGGGTACTTGATGTCAGAAGTACGGTTCAGGCAGCGCCTTTTGTGGAAAAATACGGGGAGCGCTGGATTAATATTCCCCAGGATGAGTTCCGGAGCCGTATTGATGAGGTGCCAAGGGACGAGGAACTTTGTATTTTGTGTGGAACCGGCCCCCGTTCCTATGAAATTCAGATTATCCTGGATAGCAAGGGTATCTCCAACACTAAGAATATTCAAGGTGGTTACGGCATGATCCTGGCCATTCATCCGCCGCTTGATTAGTAAATGATTGGTAAATAAGTGGGGGTAAAGCTATAGTTGCTTGCCCATGAATTGATATCATCTTGACATATAGGGGACAGATTTAAAATCTGTCCCCCCCCGATATTGACTGATATAGGCTCTATATTAATCTTAAATACCTTGGTTTTATCTATAGCATTTATATGTTTTCCTTTAAATAAATTGATGCTCTCCCGCCCAATTTCTTACCTTCTGATAATAGTTCTTTAAATATTTTTAGATATCGATGAACAGTAGTCTCCTAAACGCTTGGATCAGTGGGGAAGTTCAAATAAGATGCTTTTTAAGTCCCCGTATAAAACAGCCATTTCTGATTTGATAGGTATTTCAAATAATTCTGAAGTGCATTGGATGGTTATTATTGTGTCGCGAATTTTATTTTTCGTTATTGAATCCTGGGCATTGGCAAAGCTATATTCCAGTTCAAAAATCGACAACGTAGAAAAATATAGGCTGTCATTTAAAACCCTATAAATCTTGCCGTAAATATTTTCCAACATTAATTTTAAGGCACGGTTTCCTCCTTCATAAGACCCTGTTTAAAAATTCAGGCTTTTTTGAAAACATAGGCGTACGGATAAAAGAAAATGCTTGTGCCATCGTTTTTTTTTGTGAGTTTATCAAAACTCATTTGACACTTCTTGTTAGAATAGTTACAGTGTGATTGTTCAACACAAATTAGCTCAGCCTTGGTATTTTTCTATTCTTTTTGACATAGCCGTTGACGATGATGATAATGTTTATGTGGCAGATACTGATAACCATCGCATCCAGAAACAGAAATTTAGTCCTGATGGGAACTTTATCAAAAAATGGGGGAGCTATGGCACAGGTGACGGAGAGTTTGATAGACCTTTTGGCATACTCCTCGACAATTCTGGCAATGTTTATGTGACGGATTCTGGTAATATTACGGACAACATGGGAATATCAATTCCAAAAGCAGTATTCATGGGAAATTATTACTCTCTCAGCCTCGATTATGATACAAGTATGTCAAACCCGTTCGCCCAATACTGGACTCTCAAAATAAGTTCTGTAAATCAAGTCAACCAATAAATATAACAAATCCGGTTTTTTCCGGCCGGTACGGAGTTATTTCATGCTTTTAAAATTATTTATCTTATTTACACTTATTCCGGCAGTGGAGTTATATCTGCTTATTAAACTTGGATCGTTCATCGGCGGTTTCAATACCTTTCTCCTGGTTATTGCCACCGGTTTTTTCGGTGCATGGCTTGCCAAAATGGAGGGTATGAATACAATGCTTAAAGTTCGGGCGAGCATGAACCAGGGACTCATGCCGGGAGAGGATCTGATAGATGCCCTTATCATCCTCGTTGCCGGTATAGTTCTCATTACACCGGGGCTTTTGACGGACTGCGCAGGCTTGCTGATGTTATGGCCTGTATCAAGAAATGTTTTCAAAGAATTTTTAAGAAAAAAATTCAGAGAAATGACCGCCGACGGAATCATCGATGTGAACCATTATTAAGGAGACGAAAATATGTTTTTCCCATTGATTGAAAAAAGAAGAAGTATCAGAAAATTTAAGCCTGTTCCGGTGGAAGGCGAAAAAGTAGAGCTGCTCATCGAAGCCGCTTTGAGGGCACCGTCATCAAGGGGTTTCAATCCCTGGCGGTTCATTGTGATTGATGATCCTGAACTCCTCACACGCATATCAGAGGCAAAGCCCCACGGCGCCTCTTTCTTGAAGGGGGCTGCCCTTGGAATTGTCGTGTGTGGAGATTCAAAAAAGTCAGATGTATGGGTTGAGGATACCTCCATTGCATCGACCTATATTCAATTGGCTGCCCAGGAACTTGGTCTTGGTAGTTGCTGGATACAGATGAGAAAGAGGGAGCACGATGATAGCCTTTCTGCTGAGGCCTATATTAAAGCTTTGCTCGATGTACCGGAACATGTCAAGATCGAATCCGTGATTGCCCTTGGTTATCCTGATGAGCAAAAAGCCCCCCATGCAAAGGATTCCCTTGATTACGACAAAGTGTTTCACAACAAGTATGGATCAAAACGATAGACAGGGCTTTTCAAGATTGGGGTTTTAATGCCCCGGCAGTGATTACCAGTTTAGGAACGGTTTTTTGATGTGTATTCCTTTTTTAAACGGTCAAGGCCCTCTTCGATGGAAACGGCAGGCATATATCCTAAATCCTTCATGGCCCTTGAAATATCAAACCAGTGGGATGTGGCTAATTCTTTTGCCATGAACCTTGTCATAGGCGGATCTGACTGAATTTTAAACAGCCGGTAAAAAATTTCCAGAGCAGTGCCTGCGGCCATGGCCGTTGATGCTGAAACAGCTCCTTTAACAGGCGGGAGGCCTGCTGTATCTAAAAGATCATTTACCATTTTCCATAGAGATATGGGCTCGTTCTGGCTGATGAAATAGACGCGGCCCGACAGTGATGGGTTCTCCTTTAAGCGTTCTGCGGCAAGGATGTGGGCATCAGCGGCATTGTCAATATAAATTGTGTCCACAATATTTTTCCCTCTGCCCACTCTTTTCAGCCTTTTAGCCCTTTTGACTATTCCCGGCATAAGATGGTTGTCCCCGGGTCCCCAGATCAGATGGGGCCTGAGAATAATCGTATTGAGATTGCCTGATGTTGCCTTTAAAACCATTTGCTCTGCCAATGCCTTGGTTTCAGGATATGGGGCATGGAATTTTTCGGGGTAGGGGGCTGATTCATCAATACCCTCCATGTCTCTTCCATCAAAAACCACGCTGGGGGAACTTGTGTGGATTAACCTCCTGACGGAGTTGTTAAGGCAGGCCTGAATAATATTTTCAGTCCCTGTTACATTGGTTTTGAAATATTCTTCTCTTTTTCCCCAGACTCCGGCTTTGGCAGCGGTGTGAAAAACCGTGTCCATGTTTTTGCATGCAGTATCAACGGAATGTTTATCAAAAATATCTCCCTGGAACTGCCTCACACCAAGCTCGTCTAATTCAGGGTAATATCTTCTTGAAAAACTGAAAACCTTGGCGCCTTTTTTCAGCAGTTTTTTTACAATGGCTCTGCCCAGGAAGCCTCCGCCTCCTGTTACTAGAATACGCTCATGATTAATTTTGCTGTTCATTTTCTGATAATCCTTTTCTTGTCCTTACCGATCATGGCAGATATGAAAATGGGGCAACAATAGAGTAAGCATTCGGTAAACCACGTCTATCATACAATATATTGTGGTTTAATAAGGGATTTACCGAATATTTGCGAAATAGATTCTGCCCCCTACGGATTTCTAATAAATCTCCGTGCCTTCCTGACGGGTACAAGAGCCTGTTATAAGCCTTGTTTCCCGGTATATGTATTATCGATGAGGGCAGCTATATCAAGTATAAGGCTTACTTTACCGTCGGGCATTATGGTGCCCCCTGAGATTCCTTTTATATCCTCCATACCTCCCCCCAGTTTTTTGATCACCGTGTTCTGTTTGCCAAGCACTTGATCAACAAGGAGCCCTGCTTTTCTATCGTTGTCTTCCACCACCACAATAATGGCCATGCAGGGATCTTTGACCGTTTCCTTGACATCAAAGATGTTATGAATTCTAATGATGGGGATTAGTCTTCCCAGGGCATTTAGCATTTCCCCTTTCTCAAAAGCACAGGAGAGCATGTTTTTGTCCGGTTTCAATGAAGTCACCACGGACAGGGTAGGAACAATGTACCGTTCCTCCCCCACCCGGACAACCAGCCCGTCTATCATTGAGAGGGTCAGGGGAATAGTGATGGTACATGTGGTACCAAAACCTGTTTTTGATTTTACAGAAACTTTGCCATTACAGGCTTGAATGCTTTTTTTCACAACATCCATACCAACCCCTCTTCCCGAGACATCCGTTACCTTATCCGAGGTGCTCAGACCGGGATGAAATATTAAATTAAATATTTCTCTGTCGGATAAGATTTCCTGATCTGAAACCAGGCCCTTTGCAATGGCCTGGTTTAAAAGCTTGTCTTTATCAATCCCTGTTCCATCGTCTGTCACTTCGATTAATAGATTACTTCCCTTGTGAAACGCCTTTAATTCAATTGTTGCCGTTTCCGGTTTCCTAGCTTGGATTCTCTGGTTTGGGTCTTTTTCTATGCCGTGATCTACACAGTTGCGGATTAAATGAATAAGAGGATCCTTTAGTTTATCAACTATATTCTTATCCACTTCCGTTGCCTCACCCTTGATTACAATCTGAATTTTTTTTTCCGTTTTTTTTGAAAGATCCCGGATCACCCGTTCCATTTTATAAAAAAGTGATTTCAGGGGAATCATTCTTAGGCTGACTCCGATTCTCTGAAGTTCCTTGGTGATTTTATGGAGAAGGGTGATGGATCTCATAAGCTCTGCGGATGCAAACTGTTCTATCTCATCAGACTGAAAAATCATGGATTCTGCTATGGCAAATTCGCCGATGGTATCGATCATTCGATCAAGACGGGAGGCATCAACATTTGTGGATTCCATTATTGTAACAGGCGAAGCTGAAGGGTTTTTATCCGGTGGTATTGTATCTTGGGGTGATTCTTTTGCCCGGCAGGAGTTTGTTTCTTTGTTTTTTACTGCTTTATTATTAAATTTTTTGAAAATGGAAATAATTGTATTAATATCTTCGGGCTGTTCCGGCAGGCCCGCATAAACAGCAAATGTGGATTGGAGCCAGTCCTTGACCGTTAGAAGAATATCGGCAATTTCATTTGAAGCATTGGTTTCTATTAAATCTTCAGTTATATGACAGATATTTTCCACATCTTTTAAATTTAGAAATCCCGATTCACCCTTCATGGTGTGCAAAAGACCTTTTAATTCCCTGAAAAGGGCATTTGTGTTCTTGTTTTTTTCAATATCAAGGATCAGTCTTTCCATTTGTTCCAGGTTTTGTGTCTGAGCATCCAGGAATTCTGAAAAATCATTCATATTAAGACAGGAGGGCAATTCCCCGGGGTGAAAAATGTCATTAACGGAAGGGGTTTGTTTTTCCTTGGTTTCGTTTAAAGACTCTGAGAACATAGGAACAAAGGACTTCATTTCAGAAATAATATTGCCAAGTAAATCAACTTCCTCTGTTAGAGCAGAAACGGAGTTGTTTAAAAAATTTTTAAGAATTTTGCCTGCTCGCAAAGCTTCCTCTGCAATTTCCGGCAGGTTTTGTTTTTTAGCTGTTTCAAACAGTTCTTTTAACAGGGGCAGAATATCCGAGAAACTTTCAGGATCGGTATTATCTGCCAGCACAAACTCAAGGGAAATAGCTTCGAGGATTTTTTCTATGTCAACGATTTTATTTATGCCCATTGTATTTGCCGGAAATTTAAATTATGTTTATTCTTGTTTTTAAGTTAAAATCTGGCATCCTTCATTTTCCGGTTTACACTTTCTGAATCAATTTTCCCTTTTCTGAAGGCTCACCGGAAAAAGTGTAAACTACTTTTAAGGTATTTTGAAGGATGCCTAAAATCTTTACATAAATTGATTGAAATTGCAAAAAAATAATGCTAATTAATTTTGGTTTGTCTGATCATTTTTTTTAAAGTTAATATCTGAAAATTATTTGTGTAAACAATCCCCCTATGCAGGTTTATAACTTGCTTAAGAAATATTGTTTTTGCAGGTTGTAATTATTTAAAAGATAATATGGCACAAAGGAATCTTTAATGGCAACAATACTGATTGTGGATGACTCATGGTTGACCCGGAGGGGAGCCAGAAGAATTATCACTGAACAGGGGCATGGGGTCATAGAGGCTGAAAACGGTTCTATCGCCCTGAAAGAGATAGAAACATCAGAAATTGACTGTATTGTGCTTGATCTGCTGATGCCGGAAATGGACGGTTTTGAGTTTCTTGCCAGGCTTGATGAACAAAAAATCAAAATTCCCGTCGTGGTGTTGACGGCGGATATTCAAAATACAGTA
This sequence comes from Desulfobacteraceae bacterium, assembly GCA_963674675.2. Classification (GTDB taxonomy): domain Bacteria; phylum Desulfobacterota; class Desulfobacteria; order Desulfobacterales; family Desulfobacteraceae. The sequence goes on along the minus strand of CAXXNM010000001.1, from coordinate 146,598 downwards.
CGGAAAAAATGCCTTGATCTTGGTGTTAATGCCTTTGTAAACAAACCACCGGAACCTGAAAATTTTGTTCAGGTTATAAATGAAGCCTTAAAAAAAAAGCAGGGTTGATAAAACAATGCACATTAGCAAAGATCAGCTTGAAGCAATTAAGGAGCTTTTTAACATCGGGGTCGGCAAAGGGGCTGCCGTATTAAATACCATGCTCAGTTCCCATATCACCTTAAAAGTTCCATTTATTAAGGTGATATCGAGTTTTGATTTCAGGGATGAGTTAAAATCTTTTACCCAGGGCAGTATCTCGGCAGTTGAACTTGATTTTGAAGGCAGGATCAGTGGTGCTGCACAGCTTCTATTTCCAAAGGAAACCGCCTCATCCCTTGTTGCCGTTCTTGTGGGAGAAGGAGAGGATATGGACATTGATGCCCTTAGAGCAGGTACTTTTTGCGAGGTAGGCAACATAGTTTTGAACGGTGTCATGGGTTCCATATCCAACATGCTTGAACTTGATTTTGATTATTCTGTTCCCGAGTATATTGAGACCAATTGTGAAAATTTCATGAAAAACAGGGGTGGGAGGATTGATTCCCATGTCTTGCTTGCAAAGACAAGATTTTGTATTGACGAGCTTCACATTGAAGGCGATATAGCCCTTTTTATGGAGATTTCAGCAATTCATAAACTGATTGAAGCAATTGAAAGTCAACTTTAATGACCCTGTCATCCGGTAAATATAATTATACCCATCAGTGCTATAAACTTCTTGACTACGTTCCCATTGGTATATGTATTTTTGATGAAACCTTTGAGCTGATTTTCTGGAACAAGTGTCTGAGCCACTGGACGGGAATTGCTCCGGACCGAATTGTCGGTAAAAAATTAAATGCCTTTTTCGCCCCTTTGAACACACCCTCTTTTAAAGCAAGGATTGAGCATATTTTTAAAGGAGGCCCGCCTTCTATTTTTTCATCTCACCTTCATGGAGCAATGATTCCATGTAAATTATCCGATGGTACCAAGATGGTTCAGCAGACAATGATTTCGTCAATTCCCGGACAAAATGCTGGAACCTTTCATGCTTTGATGTCCATAAAAAATGTGACCGAGCTTACTCAAAAGGCAGCCGAATATCGTATATTGAAAAATCAGGCTGTTGAAGAAGTCAAACTTAGAAAGAAAATTGAGGCAGACCTGAGGGAATCCGGCAAAAAGATTTTAGATCATCAGCAAAAGATCATAGATCAGGAGAAATTAAAGGTACTTCTTGAGATGGCCGGGGCTACCGCCCATGAAATGAATCAGCCCTTGATGACCCTTCTTGGCACTATTGAATTGATCAATATGACAGATGATATACCTGACAATATTTCTTCATACTTGAGGCAGGTTGAAAAATCAGGACGAAAACTTGCTGAAATTGTTGATAAAATTCAGAAAATTCGGCAATATCAAACAAAAAAATACTTGAAAGATATATCCATAATCGATTTTAATGAGAGTTCTGTATAAAATCAAAAAATATACTTGACAAATGGGCATCTTCCATGTAGATAGTTTTTGTTTTTTTTAAAGAGCGGGAATAACTCAGTGGTAGAGTGCGACCTTGCCAAGGTCGAAGTCGCGGGTTCAAATCCCGTTTCCCGCTCCATTTTTTTATCCTTCCATATTTTTTCAAAACTTTATTCCTGTATTTCCCGGCATCTTTTAAAATACCCCAAAAGTGGTTTGCGCTTTTTTGAGATGATTCCCAGAAAATGGGAAGAATAATTCAGAAAGTGTAAACCGGAAAAAATCAAGGATGCCTATTTCCCTTGTATTTTCATCCAGCACCTGTTAGATGTTTTTCATTTTTAATTTCATGGTGGATTAAATTTCAAGGAGATGATACACCCATGCATATTTTCACTGTTTACGATATGTTTAAACGAAATGCCGTGCTTTTTGCGGATAAAAGTGCGGTGGTGGAGAATAATATTTCCCATTCCTTTGGGGAGATGTTAAATGATGTTCATGCCATGGCATCGGAATTGGCAGAAATGGGGATAAAAACAGGAGACCGGGCAGCTATTCTATCCATGAACCGGTACGAATACCTTGTATTTTACGGTGCATGTGCCGCTCTTCAGGCCGTTGCGGTTCCCTTGAACTGGCGGCTCTCGGAAAAGGAGATCGCTCATATTCTCTCTGATTCCGGCTCCAGTCTTTTACTTTTTGATGATACCCACAAGACCCGCGCGGAGTCCCTTGCCGCATCCTATGGTTTTACGGGAAAGCTTCTACCCCTCTGTATTCCGGTTGCGGCAGGAGAGATGTCTTTTGATATGCCGGTTAAGGATAATATCTTCTGCCTGATCTATACTGCTGCCGTTGATGGAAAACCCCGTGGTGCGGCGCTTTCCCACAGCAATATAATATTCAGCAATCTACAGACCTGCATGACCATGGGGATCGATAATCAGGAAGTTTATCTCAATATCCTGCCCCTGTTCCACATTACAGGGCTGAACCTTGCCCTGTGTGTCATGCATGCCGGCGGCAAAAATGTTATAATGGAAAAGTTTGATGCTTCTGGTGCTCTTTCTTTGACGCAAAAGGAAAATGTCACGCTTATGGGAAGCTTTCCTCCGATTTTATCAAGGCTGATGGAAGAGATGGACAAGGCATCCTATGATATTTTATCCTTGAAAAAAATTACAGGTATTGACGGCCCTGATAATATTGCCCCATTTGCCAGACAAACCGGCGCTGTTTTCTGGATGCTCTATGGGCAGAGTGAGACTTCCGGGTTTGTAACTCTTAGTGATGCCATGGAAATCCCAGGGTCTGCGGGAAGGCAGTGCTGTATATCCGAACTCTCTATTTTAGATGAACATGACAGGGACGTGGAAACAGACGGAAGCGGTGAGATATGTGTCAGGGGGCCCGGCGTGTTTCAGGGCTATTGGAAAGAAGGCGGTTTTGATACTTCAAGTTTCAGGAATGGCTGGCATCACACAGGAGACATGGGCAGGATTGATAAAGATGGGTATCTGTGGTTTCAGGGCCGAAAGCCTGAAAAGGAACTCATAAAACCCGGAGGTGAAAATGTTTATCCGGCAGAGGTAGAGGCGGTGATACTTGAACACCCGGGTATTGTTTCCACCTGCGTCATCGGTGTCCCTGATCCAAAATTCGGGGAGGGCATCAAGGCGGTATGTGTCAAAAAACAAGGCGCAGAGTCCTTTAATGAAAAAGACCTCATAGAATTTGTAGGCCTTCGTATAGCAAGGTATAAAAAACCAGGGTATGTGGAGTTTGTGGAATCTCTTCCAAAAACAGGAAGCGGTGCTGTTGATCGCAGCAAGGTCAAGGATATGTATGGCGTTAAGGGGTGAATATAAACACCCTTTGATTTGATTTTGATACTGATGGGGGAGTTTTTTTATGGCCGGAATACAGGAAATACTCACACTTATTTTGTTGATTGCTTTGCTGCTTTTTATTCCAAGGCTGTTTAAGAAAGGTGATCCTCCGGGGAAAAAAATAAAAAAAAGCCTTTATGTTTCCGGTAAAATGCGCCTGGCCATTGTTCTTTCTGCGGCAGCCCCTTTGGCGGCGGGGATTTTTTTTAAACCTTGGGGGCAAGATTTCTTACTTTTCTTAGCAGCCGGAGTCCTGCCTGTTGCTTCTGGATGGGCCGGGTTTTGGATTTACAAAGGCTTTAAAAGCTCGGATGTAATAAAATGATGAAGCTCGTTCGGTTTTAGTTTTATTGGATAAAATTTTTTTTAGTATTCACTGAAATTTTGTTTTTTCATCCAAACCGTTTGCATTGTTTTGGGAAAATTGCAGGAGCAGATTCCATATCTGCCCTTCAATGGATTCTATATCAGCTAATGGGTCAAAAATATATTCTACCCCTATGGGTCATCCAGAAACTCGCAAATATAAATTCAGTTAATACTATTTAAGTCCGGTTCAATCTCCTATCCCGAAGGCTTTAATATACTTTGACGAATGTTTAATATGATGTTATCTTATTTTTATTTTTTAATTTTCGTCTCAAGCTTGGTAGAAATTTATTGAATCATTAATTGGTTATGGAGGGAAAATGGGCAACAAGACGATTTCAATACTGATAAATACAATGCTTGTGATATTTTTTTCAGCATTTTTGATTTCAGGATGCAGCAGCGGTTATTTCTCTAATACCACAAGTGGTACTGCCGCCGCCAATGCTGATTCCGGATCTTCAACAGAATCCAGCCAGCCTAAAGCCGTGTATTATGATTTTGATGATATATTGTGTCCCACTGAGCTTGCTCTGGTTGAAAAGTCAACCTTTATTGTTACATCCAATGGATATACTTCGGGCATTCTTACCCTCAGGGGAAGGATTGAAAAAAATTCTCTTGTAAATTTTTATACGGTGAACATGCTTAAAGACAACTGGAACAGTGTCAGCCAGATCAAGTCTCCGGTGTCATCGATTCTTGTTTTTCAGAAATCCTCAAGATGGGCTGTTATTACAATGCGTGAGAAAGAATTCTATACATATGTAGAGGTAGGGGTTGCCCCGACTCTCAGTCAGACTATTCCTGCCATTGAAAGCGGTGGAGAATCAACCCTGTTTGAATAGCGGTTTATGCCTTGGCGGAAACAACTAATCATAAAATCATAAAATTTAGGGGCAGGCAAACAGGTCTGCCCCTGCAATTTTTGGGGCTTGGTTCTAAGATCGGCCGCCTGTCTGAACCATGATTCCCATGATTAATGGATTAAACGGGATTTTTTCATCATGTTCATCCTTAAATCATGGTTCAGACAACATTTGAAAAGATGAAAATGGCCAAATTCACTATTTGAGGTAATTTATTAGCCAATGGGGAGTGATAGGGTTTAAGTAATATGAATTTAAAAGGCAAGAACATTCTTCTTGGAGTTTGCGGCGGTATAGCCGCATACAAGGCTGTAGAACTGCTTCGGCTCATGAAAAAGGCAGGCGCGGATGTAAAGGTAGTTATGACCGGCTCTGCCCTTGAGTTTGTGGGGGAGACAACCTTTAGAGTGCTGTCTGAAAATGATGTGTGTACCGGCCTCTTTAACTCAAAGGTTTCCTCTGTACGTCATATCGACTGGGCTGCCGAGGCCGATGCCGTAGTCATTGCTCCTGCCACGGCCAATATCATTGCCAAGATGGCATGGGGGCTTGCCGATGATGCCCTTTCCACCATCATGCTTGCCGTGACATCAAAGGTGATTGTCTGCCCCTCCATGAATACCCATATGTATGAGCATAGAGCTGTCCAGCGCAATCTGGACATGCTTGAGCAGGATGGCGCAATCATTATTGAACCGGGTTCAGGAGAGCTTGCCTGCAAGACCACCGGAGCAGGGCGTCTTCCAGAGCCTCAGTATATATTTGACCGTCTGACAAAAGTCTTTTTTCCCCAGGACTTGAAGGGAAAAAATGTGCTTGTGTCAGCAGGCCCCACCCGTGAAGCCATTGATCCTGTACGCTACATAAGCAACCATTCCTCGGGGAAAATGGGTTATGCTGTTGCTGCTGCCGCGGAAAAAAGAGGAGCACAGGTTACCCTGATTTCAGGCCCTGTTGCAATCGAGCCGCCCTTTGGGGTTGATGTTGTCCCTGTGGAAAGCGCGTGCGAGATGGCTGATGAAATTTTAGTCAGGATGGATCAGTCTGATGTGATAATAAAGGTTGCGGCAGTAGCCGATTACAGGCCCCTTGATCCAAAGGCCGGCAAGATCAAGAAAAAGGATCACAAGGAAGCCGGCTTGATTCTGGAACTGACGGAAAACCCAGATATTTTAAAGATGGTGGGACAGAGGAAAACAAGTCAGTTTCTGACGGGTTTTGCGGCGGAAACCCATGATTTGGTTCAAAACGCCCAGGCAAAGATTAAAAAGAAAAATCTTGATATGATAGTTGGAAATATCGTGGGTGTTGAAGGTTCAGGTTTTCAGGCAGAGACCAATAAGGTAACCTTTTTTTTCAAGGATGGAACATCAGTGGATATTCCTTTGATGGAAAAGTCCATGCTGGCCCACAGGCTCATTGATCATATTCTTGAAAAAATGAAAATCAGGATCAAGATTAAGGGCTGAGAAAAATCTGTGATGGCTGTATCTGAAAGAAAAACCCCGGAGAGCTGCCTGTATGAAATTATTCATGGCACAAAAGAGCTTTTGACCTGGTATAAGGACATGGGCATGGAAAATCTTGACCTTTCCGAGAACTCTTTAAAAACAATTAGCTCCTGGTCATATGATGGGAAAAGACAGCCATTCAGGCAGGAGACCTTTTCTCCAAAGGCATCTGCAACCCCCTCTCCCCCGGAAAGCTCAAGAGTTCATCGTAAAAAAGCTTTCCCGGAGCAGATGCTTAATTTTCAGGGTCCTGATAATTCGAAAATTATATTTGTGCTGGATGTAGAAGCCCCCTCAGGTAAAAAGATAGATGTCTATGAAGGCCCTGCCGGAGAACTCCTTTCAAGAATTTTTACCGCCATAAATCTTGATAGAGACTCTGTTAAAACCTGTTTTTTTCCAAGAATGAATGATGTAAAGGAGAAGAGAACGTTTTTTCAGAATATCAACGCGCTGAGGGAATTTTTAAGGCAGCATATAATAAAGTCTTCCCACGAAATGATATGCACCATGGGAGAGACTGCCCTGCAATTACTGGCTGATAAAAATTTTCAGAAGGCCAGGGGCAGATTTCATGATTATAATGGAACTCCTGTCATGCCGACTTTACATCCTGTTGAACTCATAAAAGACCCATCTTTAAAAAGGTATGTGTGGGAAGATTTACAAAAAATTATGAAGCAGGTCGGCCTTTGAAAAATACAGGAAAATCCCAGACCCTAAAGAAAGACAATGAAGATGCCGTCTTAAACAGACTGCTTGAAGACACTCCTGAAAGTGCACTTTTATCATTGTTTATTAAGGTGCTTGAGGCGGAAAAAGGATACTCCGCCCATACGATCAGGGCCTATCTAAAAGATATTCAGGATTTTTTTATCTATTGCAAGTCTGGTAAGTCTGGGTGCAAATTCGAGCTTGATGGATTTCAGGGCCGGTTTGATGATTGGTTTTTACAATGTGTCGGCCTTGAAAATCAATCTATTGTCAGGCAATATACCGCGGGCTTGGCAAAAATCGGCAAAAAAAAGACATCCATTGCACGGGCCCTGTCCGCTCTGAAAATTTTTTTTGATTACCTTGTAAGGACTGAAAAGATAAGCTTTAATCCTGCTGACTCAGCTCCTGCTCCAAAGCTTAACCGAAAGATTCCCGATTTTCTCACGGTGGATGATGTGTTTTTGCTGCTGGACTCCATCAAGTCCGACAGTTTGCTGGAAAAAAGGAATCTTGCTGTATTTGAGACCTTTTATTCAACAGGCATCAGGGTATCTGAGATGGCTGGTCTTAATTATGAAGATATTGATTTTGAAAATCAGGTGATCAGAATTCTGGGAAAGGGAAAAAAGGAGCGGATTGTTCCGGTAGGGGAGAGGGCTTTGACGGCAATAGCAAAATACAGGAATATGCTGGGACATTCTTTTGTTCCTTTGTTTTTGAATAAAAATCATACCCGCCTTTTAGACCGTTCCATGCGGAAAATTCTTTCAAAGATCGTTATGGAGTGCAATTTGAGCGTGCCGGTATCCCCCCATACCCTGCGCCATTCCTTTGCAACCCACATGCTGGACGCGGGTGCTGATTTAAGGGGTATTCAGGAAATCCTGGGACATTCCAGCCTTTCCACCACCCAGATATATACCCATGTAACCGTTGACCGGCTTATGCGGGTTTATGATAAGGCACACCCTCGAAGTTGAAATATAAAAATAATTTTGGAGATAATAACATGAGCGATGTTTTTCACGGCACTACCATATTAGCTCTTAGACACAAGGGCAGGGTGGTTGTTGCAGGGGATGGGCAGGTTACCCTGGGTACCACCATTACCAAACACAATGCTAAAAAGGTAAGGCGCATATATAATGATAAAATCATCACAGGGTTTGCCGGCGCCACAGCCGATGCCCTGCATCTTGCTGAAAAGCTTGAGCAGAAACTTGAGAGATTCAACGGCAACCTGACCCGCGGCGCGGTGGAGCTTGCAAGGGAGTGGCGTACGGATAAATATCTTCGCCGCCTTGAGGCCATGATGATTGCCGCGGATGAATCCAATACTTATCTTCTATCCGGCAACGGGGACGTGATTGAGCCGGATTACGGCGTCATAAGCATTGGTTCCGGCAGCACCGGAGCCCAGGCAGCAGCCACGGCACTCATGAATAATACCGACCTTGAGCCTGTTAAAATTGTTGAAGAATCCATGCGCATCGCTGCATCACTTTGTATCTATACAAATTCAAATATAACTATTGAAGTGCTTTAAAAGAGAAGAATAATAATATGATTAAGGATCTAAAACCAAGAGAGATCGTCACCCGGCTTGACAGATATATTATCGGCCAGAAAAATGCAAAAAAATCCGTTGCCATTGCCCTTAGAAATCGCTGGAGACGCCGCCAGGTTCCTGAAGATTTGAGAGATGAGATAGCGCCCAAAAATATTATTCTTATCGGTGCCACAGGTGTCGGTAAAACCGAGATTGCCCGTCGCCTTGCAAGCCTGACGGACTCTCCCTTTTACAAGGTGGAGGCTTCCAAGTTTACAGAGGTCGGGTATGTGGGCCGCGATGTTGAATCCATGATTCGGGATTTATTGGAGTTGACGGTGAACAACCTGAAAGCAAGGCAGCAGGAGGCTGTGCAGGAAAAGGCCGCAATTATTGCAGAAGAGCGGATTTTGGATATTTTGCTGCCCGGCTCCAACGACAGGGAGAACAAGGGAAAGGTTGACATTGCACCGCCCCAGGAAAAAGACAACATCATAGAAATGGTGAACCCTGAGGATACAAGCAAGGGAATATCCTCCACACGGGAAAAACTCAGGAAAATGCTCCAGGCCGGCAAGCTTGACAACCGTTTTGTCGATCTTGATGTTCCCTCAAGCTCCATGCCCATGGTGGAAATTTTCAGCAATACCGGCATGGAGGAGATGGGCATCAATATGAAGGACATGCTGGGAAGCCTTATGCCCAAAAATACCAAGCGCCGTAAGCTTAAGGTTTCCGAGGCCCTCAAGATTCTCTGCCAGGAAGAGGCAGCCCACCTTGTGGACATGGAAAAGGTAACTGCCGATGCCGTGGAAATGGTGGAGCAGTCCGGCATCATATTTCTTGATGAAATTGACAAGATTGCAAGCAGAGGAACAAGCCATGGCCCCGAGGTGTCCAAAGAAGGAGTTCAAAGGGATCTTCTTCCCATTGTGGAGGGCAGTTCCGTGCCGACAAAGTATGGGACGGTAAAGACAGATCATATTTTATTTATTGCCTCTGGTGCCTTTCATATTTCAAAGCCATCTGATTTAATTCCAGAGCTTCAGGGCAGGTTTCCCATACGCGTTGAATTAAATTCCCTTGGGAAAAATGAGTTTTCAAGAATTCTTACCGAGCCTAAGAATGCCCTGGTGCTCCAGTATATTGCCCTGCTCCGCACCGAAGGAATTGCCCTTGAATTTACAGACGATGCCGTGGACAGAATTGCCGCCATAGCGGTGGATGTGAATGAAAGCACCGAAAACATCGGTGCAAGGCGTCTTCATACCCTTATGGAAAGACTTCTTGAAGATGTTCTCTTTGAGGCGCCGGATACGGAAGAGAAAAAAATCGTTGTGGATTCCGATTTTGTTGACCGCCAGTTAATGGATATTGTAAAAGATGAGGATTTGAGCCGGTATATTTTGTAAGTCCTTGTTTGGAAATTTTATCTCAAAAACTGCAAAGGAGAAATCCCACGCAGATAGACCGCTACATACCTGTAACAAAAGCCAAGACCATATTCCTGGACATGATTCGTATGATCGATGACAGGGAAGACATTGTGGCCATCACTAAGAATGGAGTACCCAAAGCGGTTATCATTTCCATTGAGCAATTCGAGGCAATGAACGAGACTATGTAGATTTTGGGAGATGAGGCCATGATGAAACAGATCCGGGTTTCCCAGAAGCAAATATAGGAAAACAAACCCTTGATTGACCTAGACGAGTTATTTTGATGTACCGGGTTAAATTAACTCCCACCGCTGCTGAAATGTTCAACAGCCTTCACCCGGAAATTAGAAAACAGATAAAAGCTATTCTCAAAGAACTGCCATGGGCAGCCCAAGGTTTTTACCTGGTTCTGCCCACAACGAACCATGAAAGTCATATTGGGTTTACAGAGACTTTCATATAAACCAACATGCCCTGTCAGGCACAACGAAGGATGAAACATTGAATGTGTCTAAAAATGTCATAACTTCTCTATATTTTTTAACCATAAAAATTTAGGAGAGAAGTTATGACTAAAGAAGCACATAGCACAAATATTTCTGTAATGCATCCAATTTGTTGTGGTTTGGATATTCACAAAAGTATTATTTCGGCCTGTCTGATCACAGTAAATCCATTTGGTAAGCCGGAATATGAGATAAGAGAATTTTCAACTTTTACGGAGGCTCTGTTTCTTTTAAAAGACTGGCTGATTGAGAACGATTGTCCGATAGTGGCTATGGAAAGTACAAGTGTTTATTGGCGTCCGGTTCACAACATAATTGAGGGGCACCTTGATGTGGTGCTTGTGAATGCCCGTCATATGAAAAATGTACCAGGACGAAAGACCGACACGGAAGACAGTAAATGGTTGGCAGAGCTTCTCCGCCACGGTCTCATAAAGAGCAGTTTTATTCCGGACAAGGAAGTAAGACAATGGCGAGATCTAACAACACTTCGAAAAAATATTACTCAATCTCTTGGAGATCATAAAAGGCGGGTTCATAAATTGTTTGAGACCGCGAATATCAAAATAAGTTCCGTGATAACAGATATTTTCGGAGTCACAGGAGGCAATTTGATGGCCCTCCTTTGTGATGCAGACAGGGAGTTAACTCTGAAAGATATTGAAAAATGTGCAAAAGGAAGTCTTAATTCAAAAACTGAAGAACTTTATCAAAGTATCCAGGGTTTTTTCGAAGATCACCACCGTTTTCAGTTAGAATTGCTTTTGCATACAATTTCAACTCTTGAAGAACAGATAGAATCTATAACAGCCCGTCTCACCGCTTTGATGGAACCTCACGAAGAATTGCTTACTCGTCTGGATGAAGTGTACGGAATTAATACTGTAGCTGCTCAGTCTGTTATCAGCCATATTGGAGTCACTTTGGATGAATTTCCAAACGAACATGCTCTCGCGTCATGGTGCGGGCTCTCTCCCGGCAACAATGAAAGTGCGGGGAAAAGAAAAAGTGGTAAATCTCCAGTCCGCAATCATCCATTTAAAACGGTAATGGTTGAGATTGCATGGTCTGCCGTTAAAAAAAAAGGATCTTACTATAAAGATAAGTACTACCGTATCAAATCCCGGCGCGGGGCAAAAAGAGCAATTGTTGCAGTTGCCCACAGCATTGTTAAAGGACTTTATCATATTATAAAATTCGGAGAATCTTTTAAAGATTTAGGGGAAGAATATCTGGCGAAAAAGAATCAGAACAAAAAGCTTTGCCGGCTTAAAAAACAAGCCAGACAGTTGGGGTTTGAACTGGTAGTATCTTCTTAATGGATAACTGACCGTTAACAAAAAAATATCAGATGATCGTCAATTAATGTTTTAAGAGCGAAGGAGAACAAGAATCTAATTTAACAAAAACTACCGCATTTCATAATTATAAGATCGAGAAGAAAATGGCGCTGTGAGCCCGATATAAACATGACCGGCCGGTTACCTGCACAACCAACTGTTAGCTCTTAGGAGACTACGCATATAAAACTTATATCTCAGGACCGGCCTATCAAAAACAAATGCGGAATTTTTAAAAAGTTTATTAAAGACTACAGGAGAGGTGTTTGCTTTGCTCAAAATACAAAAATTTAGAAAAACAAACACCATCTATCGCACTGTAATAATTACTAATTATTGAGTGTTTCATATAAAAACTCTGCCATACCCCCTATCTTGGCAAAACATTGCAAAATGAACTGACTGATTTTAGATCTCTTAAGATGAAACGTTACTGGGCAGTTTATCAAGTGGATGATCAAAACAACAATATCATTGTTTTTGGCCTTGGGCACAGAAGGGATATTTATCAAGTTATTACGGAACTGCTTGGTTAATTTTATCAAAAAAAGCCTGGTTTAAAAAAAATCAGGGGTATTTTTCCCGGGGCTTAAATTATACTTAAAATATTCTTGTAAACAGGTTTATTTTCTTGTATTCTGATTCTTTTTAATGGATAAAAGAATTTTTTATTTTGCTTTTTTGATCAACCTGCTGTCAGAGGATTTGATGAGATGACCATGAATGTTGCGGATATACTGATAGAGGCCCTTCCATATATCAGGTGGTTTTCCGGAAAAACCATTGTGGTGAAGTATGGAGGGCATGCAATGGTGGATGAGAAGTTAAAACAGGATTTTGCCAGTGATATCACACTGCTTAAATATATAGGGCTCAGCCCGGTGGTTGTCCACGGAGGCGGCCCCCAGATTAACAAGGTGCTTGATGCCATGGGCATTACCTCAAGTTTTGTCCGGGGGATGAGATATACAGACGGCCCCACCATGGATGTTGTGGAGATGGTACTTGGGGGAAAAGTCAACAAGGAGATCGTCTCAGGTATCAACAGCAAGGGCGGCAAAACGGTGGGCCTTACCGGCAAGGACGGAAGCTTGATAATTGCCGAAAAAATGACCATCTATCAGGATGCTCAAGGGGACAGTCCTCCGGAAATCATCGATCCCGGCATGGTGGGAACCGTTTCCAAGATCAATCCGGAAATTATCCATACCCTTACGGATAAGGGCTTTATTCCCGTCATAGCTCCGGTAGGTGTGGGAGAAAATGGAGAGACGTACAATATCAATGCCGATCTTGTGGCATCTGAAATTGCATCTGCCCTTAACGCGGAAAGGTTGATCCTTATGACCGATGTGGATGGCCTGTTAAACTCTGAATCACAGCTTGTGTCCTCGGCTGATGCTGAAACCATCAACACCATGATTCGGAAGGGAGAAATTAAGGGAGGCATGATTCCAAAGGTTGAGTGTGCCATGGGTGCGCTGAAAACCGGAGTGGGTAAAGCCCACATTATTAATGGAATAAGGCCCCATGCTCTCTTGCTGGAGCTGTTTACCGATTCCGGGATCGGAACCCAGGTTTATATCTAAATCTTTTTTATATGAAAGTCTCCGTAAGGGATTGTTTTTTAAAGACTTTCAATCTTCGTTGTGGCCGGGTAAAAATATGCTCCGGCCATGCCGGTTTATATGAAAGTCTCTATAAGAGTTTGTTTTTAAAAGACTTTCAATTTTCGTTGTGGCCGGGTAAAAAATATGCTCCGGTCATGCCGGTTTTTATATGAAACTGTAGGGGCAGAATCTATTTCTGCCCCATTTTGGGCGGATCTTGAATCCGCCTCTATGTTTCAATGTTCGTTGTGGCAGATTGGTCTGCCATGGCCGTTATATGAAAATATAGGGGCGGCCCCTGTGTCTGCTTTTTTGATTTTAAATGGAATTAATAAAGATGAACACAATAGAAAAATCAGATAAATATGTTTTTGATACCTATGGGAGAATAAAAACGGTATTTGTTAAAGGAAGGGGAACTAAGCTTTGGGATGAGGAAGGCAGAGAATATACGGATTTCCTTGCCGGGATTGCAGTTTGCAGCCTGGGTCACTGTCATCCTGATATCACAGCCGCTTTGACGGAACAGGCATCCACCCTTGTCCATGTTTCAAATCTTTACTATACAAAACCCCAGGCAGATCTGGCCCAGATGCTTGTGGAAAAAAGTTTTGCAGACCGGGTCTTTTTTGCCAATTCAGGTGCCGAAGCCAATGAGGCTGCAATCAAGCTGGCCCGCCGTTATTTTAATGGGCAGAAAGATAATAATCGCTATAAGATTATCTCCATGACCCAGTCCTTTCACGGCAGAACCATGGCAACCCTGTCCGCCACGGGCCAGGACAAGATTAAAAACGGTTTTTCTCCCCTGATGAAAGGCTTTGTTCATATTCCATTTAACGATATTGATGCCTTAAAGGCCAGCCTTGATGAAACTGTGTGCGCTGTCATGATGGAACCTGTCCAGGGAGAGGGCGGTGTTATTCCTGCTGATCCTGAATACATCCGCCAGGTTAGAGATCTGTGTGATCAAGAGGGTATATTTCTCATATTTGATGAGGTTCAGACCGGCATGGGACGGTGCGGAAGGCTGTTTGCCCATGAAATATATGGAGTGGAGCCCGATATAATGACCCTTGCCAAGGCCCTTGCCAACGGCCTTCCCATGGGAGCCATGCTTGCCAGACAAAAGGCGGCTGCCGGTTTTGTAAGGGGGAGCCATGCCACCACATTCGGGGGTACTCCCTTAGTTGCAAGCGCGGCTTTAAAAGCTCTTTCCATAATATCTCAACCGGAATTTCTCAAGGATTGCCGGGAAAAGGGAGAATACCTTAAGTCAAGGCTTTCAGCCCTTAAAACAGCCCATTCCCAAATAAAGGATGTCCGGGGAGAGGGCCTTCTTATCGGCATGGAAATTGAGGAAAATGCTGCGGATATGGTGGAAAAATGTTTTAAAAAAGGTTTTATTATCAACGCGATTCAAGATAAAATTTTAAGATTTGCCCCGCCTTTGATTGTCACCAGGAAGGAGATTGATGCCCTTGTGGAGGTGCTTGACGGCCTGCTGAGAAACTGCGGGAACTGAACCGCGTGTTCGTCTTTTTCGGGTGCCGGCAAGAAACAAGGCATGCCTTGTCTCTACACTGCTTTACCCCTTAAGTTCAGTTTTTCGTTGTGCTCATAATGGCACGATATATAAGGAGAAGTTGTTTTGAAAAAAGATATACTGTCTTTGCTTGATCTTGAGAAAAAAGATTTTACCTGGCTCTTTAACAGGGCTTTGCAGCTTAAGAAAAGATTCAATCAGGGCATTTCCGACAGGCCCTTGATAGGCAAGACCCTTGGGCTTATATTTGATAAAAAATCCACAAGAACCAGGGTTGCCTTTGAAACAGCCATGATTCAGCTTGGCGGAACACCCATTTATATGAGCACCCAGGACACCCAAATATCAAGAAACGAACCGGCCGCGGATACGGCAAGGGTGCTTTCCCGTTACATTGATGCACTTGCCATGAGAACCTTTGACCACAGCCTGGTTCAGGAGTTTGCAGCAGCTTCAACCATTCCCGTGATCAATGCCCTGACAGACTCCTTTCACCCCTGCCAGATTTTAAGCGATATCATGACCGTTATAGAAAAAAAAGGGGGATATGAAAATCAGAAGATCGTTTGGGTGGGCGACGGCAATAATGTGGCTGCCTCCTGGGTCAATGCTGCTGCTGTCCTGGATCTGGAGCTGGTCATTGCAACCCCTTCAGGTTATTCCATACCTGATTCTGTAAAAGAGGATTCCCTGTCCCTGGGGGGAGATAAAATTGTTTTTACCCATGACCCTGTTCAAGCGGTAAAAGATGCAGATGTGGTTTATACCGATGTCTGGACCAGCATGGGGCAGGAAGATGAACAGCATTCGAGAAAGGAGGCCTTTAAGGGCTTTCAGGTAAATAAGACCCTGCTTGCAGGGGCAAAAAAAGATGTCATGGTGATGCACTGCCTTCCGGCCCACAGGGGCGAGGAGATAGCCGAAGATGTTTTGGAGGCCCCTGACGGAGTCTTCTGGGATCAGGCCGAAAATAAACGCCATATGCATAAGGCCATTCTGGAAACACTGATTTTGAAAACATGTGAAAATTAAAACCTGGGCATCCCTAATTTTCCGCTTTACACTTTTTTGATAAATATTCTTTTTTGGGGATGATTCATCCAGAAAAGTGTAAATTATTTTTGTACAGAAAAATGTAAATTACTTTGTGACCAATATAAAAGATGCCAAAATTTGGAGAAAGAAATGTCGGATATAAAAAAAGTCGTGCTTGCCTATTCCGGCGGCCTTGATACATCGGTAATACTAAAATGGCTTATAGAGACATATAAGTGTAAGGTTGTTACCCTGACTGCGGATCTCGGCCAGGAAGAAGAGCTGGACGGTCTTGAGGAAAAAGCACTTAAAACCGGTGCCGTCAAGGCATATATAGAAGATTTGAGAGAGGAGTTCGTTAGAGATTACGTGTTCCCGGCCTTCAGGGCCAACGCCATATATGAGGGCCAGTATCTTTTGGGGACTTCCATTGCAAGACCCCTTATTGCCAAACGCCAGATCGAAATTGCCAGAAAAGAAGGTGCCGATGCTGTAAGTCACGGTGCCACAGGCAAGGGCAACGACCAGGTTAGGTTTGAGCTGGGCTATCTTGCCATCGATCCCGCCATCAAGATAGTTGCACCATGGCGGGAGTGGGATCTTTCCTCCAGAACCCGGCTCATGGCCTTTGCAAAGGACCATGGCATCGAGGTTCCCCAGACACCGAAAAAACCCTACAGCACCGATCGCAACATGCTTCATATCAGTTATGAGGGCGGTGTTCTTGAAGATCCTTGGGCTGCTGCCACCGATGACATGTTCACCATGTCTGTCAAGCCCGAAGACGCGCCGGATCAGCCGGAAGTCATTGATATTACATTCAACCAGGGAAACCCGACAGAAATCAACGGAGAGGAAATGTCTCCTGCAACTCTTCTTAAAAACTTGAATACCCTGGGAGGCCGCAACGGCATAGGCCGCATAGATATAGTGGAAAATCGTTTTGTTGGTATGAAATCCAGGGGTGTTTATGAAACCCCCGGCGGAACCATTCTGCGCCTTGCCCACATGAACATGGAATCCATTACCCTGGACAGGGAAGTGGCGCATTTAAGGGATTCCCTGATTCCCAAATATGCGGAACTGATCTACAATGGTTTCTGGTTTTCTCCTGAGATGGAGCTTCTCCAGAAGATGATCGACGATACCCAGACCCATGTGTCCGGTCGTGTACGATTGAAGCTTTACAAGGGCGGCTGTTATGTGCTTGGAAGGGAATCTGATTCAAGCCTTTATGATGAATCCTTTGCCACCTTTGAGGATGATGATGTTTACAGTCAAAAGGATGCTGAAGGTTTTATACGCCTCAATGCCCTGCGGCTCAAGATTAGAAAATCTGTTCATCAGAAAAAGGGAATTATATAACCGGCATGGCCGGAGCATAGTTATTGCTGCCGGTCACAACGAATAATGAAACGTAGGGGCGGATTCCATATCCGCCCCAAATGGATTTATTTCGGTATTTATCAATGGGGCAGAAATAGATTCTGCCCCTACAGTTTAATATAAAGGAGCATAAATGTCTGAGAAACCCTGGGGCGGCAGATTTTCCCAGTCCACGGACAAAATGGTGGAAAAATTCACATCTTCCATTGATGTGGACAGGGAACTCTATTCCCATGATATTAACGGCAGCATCGCCCATCTTAAGATGATGGCCCATCAAGGAATTATTACCGGTGATGAGGCTGACATTCTTGTCAAGGGACTTGACGGGGTTCGGCAGAAAATTGAAGAAAATAATCTTGAATATTCCGATGCCCTGGAAGATATCCATATGCACATTGAAACCGCCCTTGGACAGGAGGCAGGGCCTGTTGCAAGAAAGCTTCACACGGGTAGAAGCCGTAACGACCAAGTCGCCTTAGACGTGAGGATGTATCTGAAAGCAGAGACTCTCTCAGTCATGGATTCCCTCCTTAATCTTCAGAAGGTGCTGGTGGATAAGGCAAAGCTGCATCTTGGTGTGGTAATGCCGGGATACACCCATCTCCAGCGTGCCCAGCCCGTACTCTTCTCCCACCATATCATGGCCTATTACGAGATGTTTAAAAGGGATTTTCAGCGTTTTGAAGATTCCCTGAAGCGCACCGATGTAATGCCCCTTGGCTCTGCCGCCCTTGCCGGGACCACCTTTCCCCTTAACCGTGAATATACAGGTAAGCTTCTTGGGTTTGCCCGAGTGTCCGATAACAGCATGGATTCAGTATCAGACAGAGACTTTATTATGGAATTTATCTCCCATGCCGCCATCTGCATGATCCATCTTTCCCGTTTTTCCGAAGAACTGGTGCTCTGGTCATCGTCGGAATTTGCCTTTATCACCATATCAGATGCCTTTACCACGGGCTCCAGTATCATGCCCCAGAAAAAAAATCCCGATGTTGCAGAGCTTGTCAGGGGAAAAACGGGCAGGGTGGTGGGAAACCTCATGGCCATCATTACCATTATGAAGTCTCTCCCCCTTGCCTATAACCGTGACATGCAGGAGGATAAGGCTCCGCTTTTTGATACTGTAAAAACACTTAAGGCCTGTCTTGACATATATGCCCGCATGCTGCCCAATATAGAAGTCAACGAGCCTGTAATGCTTTCTGCCGCGGAAAAGGGATTTTTAAATGCCACGGATCTTGCAGATTATCTCGTGGTCAGGGGGATGCCCTTCAGGGAAGCGCATTCGGTATCAGGCAGGGCAGTGGCCTTTGCATTGACTCGGGATAAGGAGCTGCATGAACTCCCCATTGAGGAACTCCAGGCCTTTTCCAGCCTTATAGAGGAGGATATCTTTGAGTTCCTTTCAACGGAAAAGATGATTGAAAGGCGCATCACCCATGGAGGCACTGGATTCGATAATGTTAAAAATGCCATTGAAAAGGCAGCAGAGCACTTATTAAAAATTAGGCATCTTTCATAGCCTCTAAATGGAATTTTTGTGAAAAAAATATTAATTATGAACCCAAGTCGGCCCGCGTGTATACTTCTTATATGCCTGGCATGTATTTTTTGTGGATGCGGTAAAAAAGATATGCCCCTGCCCCCTTTGAAAGAAACTCCATTGCCCCCTTTTTTGTTAAGCGTTGACGCTAATAATGGTGAGGGTTTTCTTATTAAGTGGACCCATCCTTCCTGGAAAAAGAATAACTCTGATCATCATGCTGTTAAAGGGTTTGAGATGTTCGCAGCCAAAAGGGAAATCTCGATGGAAAAATGCCGGGGCTGTCCCCTTGAATTTCATAAAATTGCATCTTTGCCTCCTTCTGTATTTAAATATTCCTATTCCCCGGTAAAAGGATACCGATATTTCATAAGGCTGAGGGCTTTTTCAGACCTAGGCGTTTTCAGCCCATGGTCAAAAACCATTGAATTGGATTATCAATAGGGTTTTATATGAAAGCCTACATAAGTACTTGTTTTTAAAAGGCTTTCATTCATCGTTGTGATGACTGTGCCATCATGGGTGTTTTATATGAAAGTCTCCGTAAAGAATTGTTTTTTAAAGACTTTCAATCTTCGTTGTGGCCGGGTAAAAAATATGCTCCGGCCATGCCGGTTTATATGAAAGTCTCCATAAAAGATTGTTTTTAAAAGACTTTCAACCTTCGTTGTGGCCGGTAAAAAAATATGCTCCGGCCATGCCGGTTTATATGAAAGTCTACCTATAAGGATTGTTTTTAAAAGACTTTCATTTTTAGATTGTGGCGGTGAGCCGCCATGGGTATTTTATATGAAAAAAAAATCAAGTGTTTATATCTCCATCGGTTCCAATATGGGAGACAAGTATGAAAACTGCCGGCATGGCATTAAATTGTTGAATGAACTTCCCGGCACTAAGATTATTGATGAATCTTATTTTTACAGGACAGCTCCAGTGGATTATATAGACCAGGACTGGTTTATCAACGGAGCATTATTGATTGAAACCTTGCTCGATCCACTAGAATTGATGCAGGGGCTTAAAAAAATTGAGCAGCAGCTTGGACAATATGAGAAAAAAGTCCGTTTCGGCCCCAGGCTCATAGACCTTGATATTATTTTTTTTGGTAATACTATATTAGACTCAGATTATCTTTGCATTCCACATCCAAGAATGCATAAAAGATGCTTTGTATTAAAGCCGCTTTGTGATATAGGAGCCCAAGTGGTACATCCCATTATTGGTGAAACTGTGGAACAGCTTTTAAATAAGATTAAGGATGACCAGGAACAGCAGGTTGTCTTGTATAAAGGCTCCTGAAAAATATCATGATAAATTTCCATATAAACCGGCATGGCCGGGGCATATTTTTTACCCGGCCACAACTAAGATTGAAAGTCTTTAAAAAAACAAGCCTTTATGGAGACTTTCATATAAAAAAATATAATTGAATTTTGGAGGAAGTATTGAAATTTTTTATAGATACGGCAAATATTGAAGAAATAAAAGATGCAAACAGCATGGGTATGGTTGATGGAGTAACAACCAATCCTTCTTTGATTGCGAGGGAAGAAGGTGAGTTTAAGTCCATCATAAAGGAAATATGCTCTGTTGTGGACGGCCCCGTAAGCGCCGAGGTGATCAGCCTTGATTATGAGGGAATGGTCAAAGAGGCAAGGGAACTTGCCACAATTGCTGAAAACATTGTTGTAAAAATTCCCATGACAACAGAAGGCTTAAAAGCGGTTCGCACCCTGTCTGATGAGGGTATAAAGACCAATGTTACTCTTGTTTTTTCAGCCCTTCAGGCTCTGATGGCTGCAAAGGCAGGTGCCACCTATGCGAGTCCATTTGTGGGAAGGCTTGATGATCTTTCCGAGGACGGAATGGACTTGATAGGAGAGATCGTTGATATTTATTCCAATTACGGCTATGCAACGGAAATCATTGTTGCAAGTGTTAGGAATCCCCTGCATGTATTGAACTCAGCTCTGCTTGGTGCCGACATTGCCACCATTCCCTATAAGGTGCTTAGCAAGCTTGCCTCCCATCACATGACTGACAAGGGCATTGACGCATTTCTGGCGGACTGGAACAAAAAAGAGAAAAAATAAAAATTATGGCCTGGCAAGATAAGCTCAAAAAGACATTTTTGAATCCTAATTTTATGACATTGTCGAGGGTTGTGGCTGCGCCTATGCTTGTGATCCTGATGATGTATCCATCTAAAATCAGTCTCTTAGCTGCGGCATCTGTTTTTTCCATTGCATCCATAACAGATTATTTTGATGGATACCTGGCACGTAAGTTTGAGCTTGTTTCGAATTTTGGAAAGATACTTGATCCATTGGCAGATAAACTGCTCGTATCCTCTGCCTTTATCATGCTTGTCTCCCTTAATTTTATGCCTGCATGGATTGCCTGTCTTATCATAGGCAGAGAGCTTGCTGTGACCGGGCTTAGATGCGTAATAATCGAATCCGGGGAGGACGTTGCCGCCTCATGGCTTGGCAAGTATAAGACAGGTTTTCAGATTGCCTCCATTATCCCTCTTTTAATACATCATTCCTACCTTGGCATTGATTTCCATGCCATCGGCCTGGTTCTTCTTTATGGCGCATTGATATTTACAATCTGGTCAGGCGCTGACTATTTTATCAAATTCAAAAAATTAATTTTGTTTTAATCTGCTAAATAGGTTCATAACCGGTCCCAGAATCGGCCATTTATCTGAACCATGATTTGTGTGGGATTAAAAAAATACCGAAACCGGCATATTTTATTATGAAAAATGCCGATATTTTTATGAAATCTAATTTTAAACTTACAATCGAATATGATGGCACCCCTTTTTACGGGTGGCAAATTCAAAAGGACAGAAAGACAGTGCAGGGAACCATTGAAAATGCCCTGTCAAAAATATTGAATCAGCAGATACATGTAACAGGTTCCGGCCGGACGGATGCCGGGGTTCATGCCCTGGCCCAGACGGCCCATTTTCATGCAATAACGAAACTTACCTGTGAAAAAATTCAAATGGGGTTGAACAGTATTATAAAGGAGCCTGTCGTAATAACTTCCTGCGAGTCTGTTCCCCTTGATTTTCATGCAAGATTCCACGCAAAATCCAAAGAGTATCATTATCATATTCTTAACACCCCTGTTCCTCCTGCCCTGGGAAGAAACTATGTCTGGCATATTTCAAAAAAGCTTGATCTGGAGCAGATGAAAAAATGTGCGGCTCTGCTTATGGGTGAGCATGATTTTAAATCATTTGAAAACAGCGGGAGCCCCAGATCCCATACGATAAGAAAGATTATAAAGGCAGAAATATCCCCTTTGAAATCGGGCATGAACGACAGGATTGTTTTTAAAATCAGGGGCAGCGGTTTTCTTCGTTTCATGGTTCGAAATATTATGGGCACACTTGTTCAGGCTGGATTTTTAAGAGTAAACACCGAGGTGTTTAAAGAGATTATGGATGCAAAGGACAGGAGCGCAGCATGGGAGACCGCTCCCCCCCAGGGGCTTTTCCTCATGGATGTCAGGTATTGATCAATATGTTCTTAACCTCTTATTTTTTGTATATGGTTGTTGTAGTGGGCAATTACATCTCTACGGTACAGGAGGCCTAAAAAAACTCCGTGGTCATCAATCTCGACAACGGGCAGAGCATCGATGTTTTTCTGGTTAAGCTTTAAAAGCACTGTGTTTAGATCTTCGGCAGGAGTTGTTAATATTATGTCCGTGGTCATGATATCACTCATCACAACAAGCTCTTCAATATAAATAGTAAAGATCACCTCACGGATGTCTGTGCTGGAAAAGATGCCGCAGAACCTGTTTTGCCTGTTCATGACGGGAAAGTAATGCTGTTTTGTTGAGGAAAATATTTTTTTGAACTTTGAAAAGGGCATGTCTTCCTTGACATGGGAGACGTTTTTTACCATATACATCAGGTCTTCCACCTTAATGGTTTGAAGTATATCCATCATGAATTCACCTGCATGGGCTGGAGAATCCACGCGGTTTTTGACCTGTTTTTCATAGATGGTCCAGCGCTGGGCCAGGAGATAGCAGACAGAGCACACAAGCAGGCTGGGCAGGAGGAGATGGTATGAGTTGGTCATTTCACTGACAAAGATAATGGTGGATATGGGAGTGTTGGATACTGCCGTGAAAAAACCTGCCATTCCCACAATTACAAAGGTTCCAGGTGCGGTAACAACACCTGGAATAACCATGTTAAACAATTTTCCCACCACACCGCCCATGGCGCCTCCTATGACGACAGAGGGTCCGAACACGCCGCCGCTCCCCCCGGAGCCAATGGAAAATGAGGTGGTCATGATCTTACCGATGGCAAGGGCAAAAAGTATTGATATGGAGAGTTCATTGAAGATGGCTTTTTGCGCATATCCATATCCAAAGGCCAGGGTATAGGGCATGAAAAAACCGATGATACCGGTGATCAGCCCTCCGATGGCCGGCTTGATGTGATTGGGAATTTTCAACCTGCGAAATAGCTTTGTAACTCCGTAAAATGCTTTGATGTAGAGAATTCCGGTTAAAACAAGCACAACTGCCAGCACCACATAGGGGCCAAGCTCCAAGGGATTCTGGAACTTGAATCCCGGTGAATCAAATAAAGATCCCCAGCCAAATACCAGGCAGAATATGCAATAGGCCACCACGGATGAAATACCTGCTGGAATGATAACTTCCGCCTCAAATTCAGGATCCCGGTATAGTACCTCGGCGGCAAACAGAGCACCGGCAAGGGGGGCCCGGAATATGCTTCCAACACCGGCTCCAACACCGGCTGCCATCATGATGCGCCTCTCCCTGTCCGAGAGCTTTAACTTTGTAGCAAGAAATGATCCAAATCCGGCACCAATCTGGGCAATGGGACCCTCTCTTCCTCCGGAGCCTCCTGTTGTGAGGGTAATGGCCGAGGCTATGGTTTTTATAATGGGAACCCTGCCCCTGATAAATCCGCCCTTGGTATGATAGGCATCAATGGCGGCGTCAGTACCGTGTCCCTCTGCTTCGGGAGCAAAGGTATATACCAGCCACCCGCTGACAATGCCTCCAATGGCGGGAAGAAATAGAAGTATCCATTTGTTAAAAGGGGTATTGGTAGGCGGCAGGAGATGATGTTCACCTGCGGGCCCCCCGGGACGGTATCCAGCCATTAAATCCATGAAATAATGGACTCCGAGCTGGCACAGGGAATGAAATATAACAGAACCCAGACCTGCAATAATACCGATTAGGATAAAATTAAACAGCCACCTTCCTGCAAGGGCAATATCAGGAGAGATGAACCAATTCCAGCCTTTTTTCAGGTTTTTTTTCTTGGTGTCTTCCATTCACTTTTGTCTTTCATATTACCCTGAATTCTCCTTGGAAGTTATCCGGTATTTTTTCGGGTGTTATCTGGCATCCTTACTAATCTTTTAAAATTATTTTAGTTTTTAGGATGAACCCATAAAAATTGGGATATTGATTCAGAGGGTATACTGAATTAACCGGCAAATGAAGGGTGAGCATTATTTTTGCGTTTTTCTCAGCTCACCGATTCCCTCTATCAGTAAATCGAATAATTCTCTGACCTGCTCCTTTTCAAGGCAGGAAAAGGCTACACGAATGTTTTTCTCCCCCAGAGCAATAAGCCCTACGCCATAATGCTCAAGCATGTGAACTCTGAGCTCTTCTGCATCTGTATCTTTTAGACGGATGCACATAAAATACCCTGAATTAAAAGGATAAGCCTCCCAGGCATCATTATATACAGGGTCTTTTAAAACCTCTTTGATTAAAGATGCTCTTTCTTTCAGAATTTCAAACTTTTCCTTTTTATATTTTTCATAGTGGGCATTTCCCATGGATTTGAGAATAATGGACTGGCTGAGGTGGGAGGAATTTGATACACATCCCCTGATACAGCCGGCAGTTTTTCTTTCTAAGGCCTCATAAAGGGCTGAGGATTCAGACTCGCCATCGGCCTTAAGGCCATAGGTAATGAAACCGGTTCTAAGACCCCAGACATAATCTTCTTTTGTGGCACCGTCAAGTTTTACAGCGACAAGTCGCTTGTCCTCACCGGCAACTAAGGAAAAAATTGATTCCTTAAGGGTTTCCTCTTCAAAAAACAGTCCAAAATATGCGTCATCAAAGGCCGCAACCACGTTTGTGCCTTTTTGAGCTATGTCTATGAGGATATCCGCCATCTGCCGGCCTTCTTTTTTGGAAACGGAATATCCGGTTGGATTGTGAGGAAAATTGAGCACCACGACAATCTTGGAGCTGTTTTTTGCAGATTGCCTGAGAGATGCTTCAAAGGCAGGTATGTCCATCCGAGACAGATCCGGCAAAAAGGTATTGTAATGGTTTATTTTTGCCCCGTTCCTGACCCCGAAGGTCATGTTGTAATTGCCCCACATCATGTCTGGAAGCAGGACGGTATCTCCCGGATCAATCCATAGATCGGCAAAAGTGCTCACGGCATGGGTAATACCTGAGGTTACGACGGGCAGGCTTATCTTTTTTTCAGTTAGCGAAGGATTTTTCCCGTAAATGGCTTTCTGCCATTCATCCCTCAGAGCCGGTATGCCAAAGGAAGATGCATAGGGAAGATATTCTTCCGTATCTAAGTCCTTGATGCTGCTTGTAACAGAGTTCAGGGACATGACACCATTGTTTTGTTTTGCAATGCCTATGGTTGCATTTATTTTATATGCCTTTTGTTTTGCCTCGGCACTCTGAGTCAAAATACCCTTGGGGAAAAAAAGTTCTTTCCCCATTTTAGACAACATCTGATACACATGGGGATTGGAGTTTTCAATAATCGTATTCAGTTGATGAGCTAATGGGTTCATTGTAATTACTTTCTTATTAAATATAATTGTTCCTAAATTAACCCTTAATTCGCTTGTTTTTTTATAACTTGTTGAATTTGTTGGCAGTCCAAAAAATGACACTAAAAAATATGTGTTTGATTTTGTGTTAAATTACAGTATGTTATAAAAGCAAGCGAAAAGAAGGAAATAAATCATGACCTAATAAAAACATATAGTTAAAATGCAAAAATTTTTGAAAAATTTATTTGGGAATAATTTTAATATCGGAAAAAAAGAAGCCGCTGGATAGAGTTTTTTTATGACAAACATGACGGCTCACCGCCACGAATGAAAAACGAAAGCCTTTTGAAAACAGTCTGTTACAGGGGCTTTCATATAAAAAACCACCGGCCTCTTTTACACAATACAGGTTATCTTCTCTTGGAAGCCTTGATAGGATTGATTTTTTGCTTTTTGGTCTCAACAACGGTCATAACATGGGTGGCCATGTTGCAGTTTCCATTTTTCCATTTCAAAGCAGGATCTGGAACAGCATTGCAGAATTTGCCGGTTTCGTAATCAACAGCCCTCTGGCATCCCTCGCACTGCTCTACTACTGGTTTACATTCCCCGCCGTTATATTTACAGCCCTTGGCTGACATAAAAACGCATTCTTCACCTTTTCTCACAGTTGTACAAATCATTAGTTTAAACCCCGTTTAATTTTTTTACAAAAACGATGGAAACCGGCCCGGCTTCCCATAATATATTAAATATAAATGAACAAACCAATATACCACCATGCGTTTAGTTGTCAAGGAATTGATTTTGCCAACCGCTGATTAACTACGATTTTTTCAAGCGTTAATGCTTATTTTATTGAAATATTTATAATAAAATTGTACGCTGATTTTAAAGATATATTAAGGATGCAGCAATTTTTTGGCATCCTTCATTCACCGGTTGACAGTTTTTTTAAATATTTCCTTATTTTCAAGGAATCTCCTCAAAAAGTGTCAACTAATTTTGAGGTAATATAAAGGATGCTGTTAATTTTTTATATGAAAGTCTCCATAAGAGCTTGTTTTTATAAAGACTTTCATCGTTTGGATTGCGGCGGTGAGCCGCCATGTATGTTTATATAAGGGAGTAGTTTTCATGAAGGGATTTTCTTTCAAAGGTATTTCAGCAGGTATTAAGGCGGCTAACAGAGCTTCTGGTAAGAAGGATATTGGGCTTATCTATTCACACCGCCCTGCTTCTGCGGCAGCACTTTTTACCAAAAACATGGTTGTGGCTGCTCCGGTGATCCTGGGGAGAGAGCGAATAAAGACCGGTATCTGCCAGGCCGTGGTGGTAAACAGTGGAAATGCCAATTGTTTTACCGGAGATCAGGGGATAAAAGATGCCGTTGAAACCTCAAAACTTGCCGCCCATCACCTTAATATTCCAGAAGAGCTGGTGATGACGGTCTCAACAGGGGTTATCGGTGCACCCATGCCCATGGACGTTGTTAGGGGTGCCATGCCGGATTTGACAAAGGATATGGAAGAAGGAAATCTTGATGATTTTGCTGAGGCAATCCTCACGACGGATCTGGTACCAAAAGTTGTTTTAAAAGAGTGTAATATAAAGGGCCGAAGTTTTTCGATAACAGGTATTGCCAAGGGTTCCGGCATGATAAAGCCTGATATGGCAACCATGCTGGCATTTATATGTACAGATATTGATGTTTCCTCATCTTTTTTAAATACCTCCTTAAAAAAAGCATGTGAGCGCTCCTTTAACAGAATTTCCGTGGATGGGGATACCAGCACCAACGATACGGTGTTAGCCCTTGCCAACGGAATGTCCAATGCTGTAATTGAAGATAGTGACGATGCCTTTGAGTTCCAGAAATATCTGGATGATGTTCTCCTTGAACTTGCTAAAATGATTGTAAGGGACGGGGAGGGGGCAACCAAGCTTGTAAAGATAGTTGTAAGGGGAGCAGCCAACCAGGAGGATGCACTCCTTGCGGCGGAAGCTGTTTCCCATTCAAATCTTGTAAAAACCGCTGTATATGGGGAGGATCCCAACTGGGGGCGTATAACTGCTGCGGCAGGCAGATCAGGAGCTATGGTTTTTCAGGAAAAGATGGATCTGATGTTTGATGATGTATCTTTGCTCATACAGGGAGTCTGGCAGGGGAAGGAAGCAGAGATAAAGGCTGCCCAGGTTATGAAAAAGGATGAACTTGAGATCGTGCTGGATCTTAATGCAGGAGAATTTACCGATTTTTACCTGTTTTGTGATTTTTCTGAAAACTATGTTAAAATAAACGCGGATTACCGATCATAAAGACAGTCAACTACCCGCCGACACCTTTGGTTATTAGCTGGTTTTCTTACAGGTTTTCTATAACTGCCATGGGCAGACCAGGGTTTTGACCCGGTTCCACCCACAACGAACCATGAAAGCCATATTGGGTTTACAGAGACTTTCATATAAAACCGGCATGGCCGGAGTATAGTTATAGCTGCCGGTCATAACAAAAACGGAAAGTCTTTTGAAAAACAGACTGTTACGGAGACTTTTATATAAAATGAGACTTCAATGAGACTTCAAAAATTTTTGGCACAGGCAGGAATCTGTTCCAGGAGAAAGGGAGAGGACTATATTACCCAGGGGATGGTCAGGGTGAACGGTGAGAAGATTACCACCCTTGGTACAAAGGTAGATATTGATAAAGACCAGGTTGTATTCAACGGCCGGCTAGTTGAACTTCCTCCACAAGGGAAAAATATCTACATTGCCCTGAATAAACCCGTGGGCTTTATATCTTCTTGTTCCCAGAAAGGTGAGAATATCATCATGGATCTAATAGATATTTCTGAAAGAATTTATCCGGTGGGACGCCTTGATAAAGATTCCTGTGGGCTCATTCTTTTGACCAATGATGGTGATCTGCATAATACCCTGTCCCATCCTTCATTTAACCATGAAAAAGAGTATGTGGTAACCACGCTCCGGCCGGTTTCCCATCGTGCCCTGTCCAGGATGGCTGAGGGGATTGTTCTTGACGGCACCAAAACAAGAAAAGCTGGTGTAAAAAAAATATCAAAGTTTGTATTTAATATAGTTCTTAAACAGGGCCTTAACCGTCAGATTCGAAGAATGGTGAAAAAAACAGGCAATGAGGTAAAAACACTTAAGCGCATCCGTATGGGGAATATCCGCCTTGCAGGGCTCAAACAGGGCAGATGGCGCTTTTTAACGGATTCAGAGGTTCAATTACTCAAAATCCTGAAAGGCAGATAAATATGGGATTAAAGAGATTGAAAAGGCATAAAATCAGACTTTTTATCTGCCTGTTTTCAGGTATGTTCATTTTATTTTTTGCTTTTCATGGATATGCTTACGGGGCAGATTCTTTTTTTGAAAATAAGCTTGGTATGCGCTTCATCTATATAAAACCCGGCAGGTTTATCATGGGAAGCCCTGAATCAGAGATGGGACGGGCCTGGAATGAAAATATGCACTATGTTACTATTTCAAAGGGATTTTATATTCAAGAGACAGAGGTGACCCAGAAGCAGTGGAAATCCCTTGTGGGATTTAATCCATCCTCATTTCCCGACTGCGGAGGCAATTGTCCTGTAGATACTGTTTCATGGTATCGCTGCATGGAATTTATTAAAGTTTTAAATGAATGGGAAGGCACAAACAAATACAGGCTGCCCACAGAGGCGGAATGGGAATATGTCTGCAGAGCCGCAAGCAGAACGGCATTTGCAAATGGACCGATCACGGAAAGGTTTTGTAAAGAGGTGGATCCGGTTTTAAATGAAATCGGCTGGTATTGTGCTAACTCCGGATACAAGAACCCTCCCGATGGTTTGAGACCCCATCCGGTAAAGACTCGAAAACCCAACGCCTGGGGTATTTATGACATGCACGGTAATGTTCAAGAGTGGGTAATGGATGCTTGTAAATGGCGGGATATCTGGAAAGGAAGAACAGGTGTTGTCACAGATACCTATGGGAATAATATGGTGGATCCTCTTTCAGAAAAAGGTGATCATCGGATAATAAGAGGTGGAGGATGGCATCAATCTCCTAAATATTGCCGCAGTGCGTGCCGAAGTTATTATAAGCCTGTTGCAAAGAGAAATAGCCTGGGCTTTCGTATTCTAAGGGAGCGGTAATGTTATTATTTGAATCTTTGTAATGTTTTGCTAAACCCCATATAAAACCACAAGATATTGTGCTTGTGCCTAAAAAAACGAACTACACACCAATATATTGTGTGATATACGTGGTTTGCCGAATGCTTATATGTTTTGTGTAACAAAATTAGTAAATACAAAACTTGCAGATGTTTTCCATTGAGAATAGTTGATGTAAAATAAAAGTGTTTTCCTTTTAGCCAACCTTATTTTATAATGATTAAAAATAGTCAGTCCATAGGAAACTAAGATGCAGGAATTAAATAATGAAATAGCCTTAATTCTTTCAGGGTTAAGTGTTTTCATTAACATTAAGGGGATTATCCCCTGGGGAGGTAAACATGTCACTTTCAGTTAATAACAGCGTATCTGCTCAATACGCCTTAAACAGCCTGAATAAATCTACCAATTCCATGAATGATTCCATCGGTAAAATTTCAAGCGGCCAACGCATTAATCGTGCAGCAGATGACGCCTCCGGCATGGTGATGGCCGATACCCTGGGAAGTCAAGCCAGGGGGATGGGGCAGATGATCAGAAACGCCAATGATAATATTAATATGGCTCAAATTGCAGACAGCACCCTTGGCCAGGCTTCAGAAATCATGATGGGCATCAGAGAAAAGGCCATCCAGGCGGCATCCGGGGTCCAGACTGCTGATTCCCTGGGGGCCATCCAGGCTGATGTGACCAAGGCTCTGCAATTCTTGAACGATCTTTATAAGGGTGCCTCCTTTAACGACCAAATGCTTCTTTCCGACGCCCCTGGATTATCTGCTCTTTCGGAAATTGATTTGACAACAATGGAAGGTGCCCAGGCAGCCCTTGAAATAACAGATGATGCTCTTTCCCTGGTGAATTCGAGAAGATCAGATTTTGGCTCCCGCCAGAATCAGCTTGAAGCTGAAATCAGCAACTTAAATACCACCATGGTCAATACTTACGGGGCTGAATCCCAGATAATGGATCTGGATATTGCAGAGGAATCCATGAACATGAGCCATATAGAAAATTTGAGAACAGCGGGGATGTTTGCATTATCCCAGGCCAATGTACAGCAAAAAAATGTTATTTCTCTTCTTAATAATTGATCGGTATGGAAATAACTCATCAGTCATAAGTTCTCTTAATTAACAGCACCATATATAGTATTAAATTGAAATTTAACACAGCACCTTTGGGCATGAATCATTCCTCGGCTGACAGTTTTTCAAAACATCTCTTAATTTTAGGAAATCCCCTGAAAAAAGTGTTAACTACTTTTGAGGTAATATGAAAGATGCCCACCTTTGGTATGAAAAATGAGAAGTCATGACTCACGAGGAAATAAAAAAAATGAATAGCCATACAACACCAGAGCCGGATTTTTCAAAAAAAAAGATTACCCAGAATAGGAAACGACCGGATCCAACTTTAAAGGATGGTAGAGTATCTATGTTGAAAAAAAGTGAAATATCTTTTATTTTCATGGGGGCAGCTCTTCTAACCTTGATTATATTTTTTGTTTTTTTCAGACCCTCGTCAACAGAACTTGAAGAAGAGGGTATAAAGGGCGAAACTGTTTCGGAAAACAGATTGGAAAAAAGAATCTCAAAACTGGAGACTTTGTTTGAAAAATATGATGCCTTGCAGAATAATCCATTACAGGAAGTTGCCCCTGGAAATTCAGGTTCAGATATCAGTGCCTATACGGCAAGGGTGGAAAGGCTTGAAGCTGCGCTTACTGTGAAATTTGATATTGTAACGGAGCGTCTGGATCATATGGATGAGGTGTTAGATGATTTTAAAGAAGATATTGAATCCATGAAAACAAAGTCTTCAAAATCAGGCAGTGCATCAAGTGGAGAAAAAAAATCAGGAGTCATTCAGTCTGCCCCCTCACAGTTCAGGGATGCAGAAAAAAATACCCAAAAGATCACACTCATAAAAAAAGATTCTGCTTTGTTGCATAAAACCCCCAAAAAAGAGGATAATAAAGAGATAAAAAACAGTCAGGCAGTTATGACGGCTTCAAAAATAATTTCTGAGAAAAGCAAGCCTGTGTATTATACCGTGCAAAAGGGAGATACTCTTTACAGCATAGGCAGAAAGTTTAAAACTCCCGTACTTAAGTTGAAAAAGATTAATAACATGAGTGCTGATTCGACCATTTATGTTGGAAAGAAAATAATGGTTCAAGAGTAGGCATCCTTAGCCAGTAAGGACATTGTGGTTATGTGAAGTATAATGGACCCCATATCTGAACCAGTTGCTAAGAGACATAAGAAGTGCTAAAGCCAGGTTCAAATTCATATCCGAAAAGGAGGTCCATGAGGAAAAGTTACAACGGGAAAATTAAAGCAAAAATAGCAATTGATATGATTCGAGAACAAGAAACCTTGGCTGAATTATCATCCAAATATCAAGTTCATCGATCACTACTTACAAAATGGAAAAAACAGGCAATAGAAGGGTTGCCGGAACTTCTTTCAACGACAAAAAAGAACAAAAATGATGATCAAAATTTGATAGCTGGATTATACATGAAGATCGGTCAACTCGAAGTAGAGAATGACTATCTAAAAAAAATTGAGACTATCAATTGCTGACAGAAGGCACCTGATAGATGAAGACCACTCAGATATAAGCATAAACCGGCAATGTGAGTTGATGCAAGTTTCAAAAGGAGCCCTTTATTATCAACCAAAGCCAATAGATCCCTACACGCTTTTGTTAATGAATCTAATTGACAAGCAGCATACAAAGACACCTTTTTATGGAAGCCGAAGGCTGTTGGCTTGGCTGAAGCAGGAAGGTCATCAAATAAATCGCAAGCGGTTTCAAGGACTGATGAAAACGATGAGAATCGAAGCCATTTATCCCAAGCCCAAATTAACCAAGAGGAACGACGAGCATAAAGTATATCCATATTTGTTGAGGGGCGTAAACATTGAAAGAGCCAACCATGTATGGAGTACAGATTATTCCGATAAACAAGTTATTCCGATTCTTTACTGAAAAGCATCATAACTAAAATGCTTTTGGTTATAAAAATCGGAATAACATCTCACATTTCTCGTCACATTAAAGCGCTCAGTCTTTATAGAGTGTGTGTCTTTGCCGCTCATTTTCGAGTGGCATTTGTTGCCTAAAGTGGACCCCATGTCAGGACCGATTTTAACTTTTTTTAAGCTACATTTTAATGAAATATTCCCAGCCTGTCATAGCAATCCTCAACTATTCTGTCTGGCCAAAATTTGAATTTCTGAAATCATAAATGAATCATTTCTGAGGCTCACAATATTTAAAACCAGCCTTTTCCAAAATATCTTCCAAGACGATACCAGGCTCTCCTTTTGCTTTTAATTGGTCAAGCATCCATTTTTGAATACGAGCATTCACGTGAATCCGCTTGAGATGCGGCGGTAACTTTTGTTTTGGTTTTCCTCTGTATCCTCCACGTTTAGTCTGCATTTTATTACCTCATACTGTTTTTACAAGCCATAAAACCCTTGTTAATCGGGCATCATAGAAAAGCGTGGCACGCTTTACAAAAAAAAGAGCTCATTTTTAGGTAAAAAATCAAAAGACTCTCTTTTGGCTTGAAATTATTTACCCCATGATAGCATATGTCCACCAGTTCGGAGGATAGGGCAATGCTGGGAAGCAACTTTTATGATTTTCATTCCTCCTGCTGAGTTTGGGTTTGGGGTAAATGGCTTCAATTCTCATTTCTCTCATTAAGCGTTGTACCCGTTTGCGATTTACCCCATGGCCGACTGATTTCAGGTAGACTGCCAGGCGACGGCTCCCATAAAAAGGAGTCTTTGTGTGCTGTGTATCAATCAAATCCATGAGTAAAAGTGTATATGGATCAATGGGGCGTGGTTCATAGTAAAGGACTCCCTTTGATACTTCCAGCAGATCACACTGCCTGTTAATACTAAGTCTTTCATGAGTTTTATCAATCAGATGCCTTCTGTCAGAAACCGACTGTATCAACCTTTTTTTTAGCCAGTCATTCTCAACTTTGAGCTGACTGATCTGCTTGTACAATTCATTGATCAAATTTTCATCATCATTCTTTGTCTTTTTTCTCTTTGTTGAAAAAATTTTCGGTAAACCCTCTAAGGCCTCCTTTTTCCATCTGGTAAGAAGTGAGCGATGAATTTCATATTTTTTGGCTAACTCAGCAACAGTTTCCTGCTCCCGGATCATGGCCACTGCAATTCTGGTTTTAAAATTTCCGCTGTAATTTTTTCTCATGGACCTCCTCTTTCAGGTTAAATTTGAACCCTGGATTTAACATCCCTTATGTCGCTTAGCAACTGGTTCAGATTATGGGGTCCATTATAGGATATGTTGAAATGCGGTTCTTTGCCGATACCGCCCAGCCCAACATAATTTTTTCTTATGAATGCAGGAAAGATCAGGAATTCCTTGATTACCACAGGGAACATCCTTACACG
Organism: Desulfobacteraceae bacterium; assembly: GCA_963674675.2. Classification (GTDB taxonomy): domain Bacteria; phylum Desulfobacterota; class Desulfobacteria; order Desulfobacterales; family Desulfobacteraceae. The sequence goes on along the minus strand of CAXXNM010000001.1, from coordinate 112,297 downwards.
GTAAAAAGCTGCCAACTGGTAGATACCGTTCTGCAATCGTCGCTGGAAGTCATGGAGATTGGTGAAACCGGAGCCGCACAGGATTGCGGGGTGAAGACAGCCGGTCCGAAGAATGAAGCATTCATTAAGGGAAGTCTGTATGAATTGTTTTAAATGGCCTGACCAGCGTTAATCATGACAGTTTGCAATGATTAGGATGACAACCATTAATTTGCGTTATAAACAATCTGTTGTAAAATATTGGTCAGTTGAAGGTCATTCGGACTGACCGGGTCTGATTTTAAATTAAATTACCACTGCCAGAAGTAGTACATTCATTTTACATTTATATTTTTCAAAGGAGGAAATTATGATTTGCGAAGGATTCACAACATTCAAAGCAGAACAGAACTAAGGCATACTTACGGTCACATTTGATTATCCGCCGGTAAATGTTCAGGGAGCGCCAATGCTTGCTGACTTGAATACGCTCGCTATGAAACTCGAACGCGACCGTGAAACAAAGGTGGTTGTTTTCCGGTCAGCACATCCGGAAATCTGGGCTTGTCACTATGACACGAATCTTCTGAAAGACATGTCAACAGAAGCCGTTTCCCGCGATGAGGTTGAATTGCTTAATCTGCAATCTGTACTGGAGCATCCCGCATGGCTCGTCAGGTCGGTCTGGGTCGCGCACTGGAAATCATCCTGAGTGCTCGTGATTTTGACACTGACGAAGCGTAAGCGTACGGCACCATCAACAAAGCGTTGAATCCGGACGAAATAGATGAATACGTAGACACCTTGGCAAGGCGTATTGCCAAATTCCCGGCGGAATCCATCAATGACTGCAAACAGGCGGTATACGAATCCATTGATAAGCCGATTGATGAAGCCCTCAAGGCAGAGGCTTACGGGCTCTATCAAGCAACCAGCAAGACTCCGGCGATTAAGCGTTTTACAATCGGAGATGAAAATGACCTTCAGTTTGATATGGAAAACCAGCGCAATTGGAATGACGTGGTGATCAACACTCAGAAAATAACGTGACACATATTGAACAGGGTATAGCCCCGTCTAATCGGGGCTATATTTAAAAATTAAAAAAAGTAAATATCCACCTTCTTAGAAGGTGGCTTTGCCCTTTACCCCCTAAAAGGGGGCAGCACTTGCCCCATGTTTTTCAGATCGAGAAATTGCCTGAATACTCTGATTGCGCTTCTGGCTTTCAATGCTCCCATCAAATCCGATATTGATTATTTGGGAGAAATTTTTATCAGCAAGTGAACATGGCATGGTTTTTTCCTTTAATCAGTTATGGGGATAATCGATCACATGGGTACCATGAGTAGTAGCTTCAGGCATAGCCTTTGGACTATGACCAAGCCCAAAGGACGTGGTTTTTTAAATTCTAATAAAATAATGTGATAAGATGTAACGCTGCGTTACCGGTGTATTCGGAACCGGCAGGGCCAACTATCCGATGACATTTAGGTTTTCAGAGAATATTTTACTTCGGTAAATATTAAGGAGACAAAACTATGAAAAAAACAATTCTTGTTACAGGAGCGACCGACGGGATAGGACTGGAAACAGTCAAAATGCTAGTTTCTTCAGGTCACACCGTCTTATTGCACGGGCGCAACCCGGCAAAAGTTGAAAAGGTTGAAAAAACGCTCTCAACCATGCCGGATGCCGGACGAGTTGAAAACTACGTGTCTGATCTATCCCGTATTGCTGATGTAGAAGCACTTGCGAAGACTGTGGCCGAACGGCACGATAAACTGGATGTGCTTATCAATAATGCGGGCATATTTAAAACTGCCGATATCATCACACATGACGGGCTCGATGTGCGTTTTGCTGTAAATACCATTGCGCCCTATCTGCTGACACAACGACTTTTACCCCTGCTCGGATCGTCAGGGCGGATAATAAACCTGTCCTCCGCTGCCCATTCTCCGGTCGATCCGGAAGCACTTGCCGGGCCTGTCCGGCTGTCCGACGACTTCACGGCTTATGCGCAAAGCAAACTGGCGATTACAATGTGGTCCCTCAGTATGGCGCTTTCGCTCGGGGATGACGGCCCGGCCATCATTGCGGTTAATCCCGGATCAATGCTCGGCAGCAAGATGGTGAAAGAGGCATTTGGGACGGCCGGTAAGGATATTCGCATCGGTGCGGAGATACTCGTCCGTGCGGCGCTGTCAGATGAATTTGCATCTGCTTCCGGCCGGTATTTTGACAATGATTCCGGCAGCTTTTCCTCGCCTCACCCCGATGCGTTGAATTTAGAAAAATCCGACAATATTGTGCGTTTTATCGAAGCAATTTTGGCCGAAATAACAAAATAGGCCGAAAATCAACATTGGTTTCGCACTCCGATTTACAGGAGTTAGATATGTATTACGAAGGAAAAGTGTACCGTCCCTGGATGGAGGTCAATAGTTTGCTGATAAAGACAACCATGGGATGTATCCATAATAAATGCACATTCTGCGATATGTTAAGGGAAAAGAAATTCAGAATCAGGAAGATCGAAGAAATTTATAAGGATATCGATGAAGCAAGGCAAATTTATCCTCATATCAAATCCGTCTTTCTTATAGACGGAAACGTAATGGCTCTGAAAACAGGATTTCTTTTGAAAATTCTTGAAATAATCACCTCAACCTTTCCGGAATGTTCAAAAATATCGTTATACGCCGGCCTGAATGATCTCAGACGTAAATCTGTCGAAGATATATCTTTGGGATTGGCGGCAAACAACGTTCCGAAGAGCATATTTCTGAAACCGTAAGACTGCTCAATCTTACGGAACCTGAGGAAATAGCGCCTATGGCTCTGGCAGTCCAGGCGGGAACCATACTGGAGGATCAGGTTAAAGCAGGAAAATTCATACAGGCAACCCCGTTGCAGATCCTTGAGGAGGAAAAATACCTTCTGGAAAACCTGGCGGATTTTGACACCTTTTACTGGGGGAACCACGCCAATAATATTGTATCTTCCAGGGGCAACCTGCCGGCACCCCGCGAACTGTTTCTGAAAAAGATTGAGCATGCCATTACTACTCATCCGGTTACACAACAGGATGTACTTCAGACATGTGCATGGTAGAACCCGGCATCATGCACCGGGAGAAAAGATGATGAGGGGAATTAAAAACGGCTCTGCCTTCATTACGGGCGGAGAAAAAGGATTTGGAAAGTCATTATCCATTACAAATTAAAGGAGGAAAAGACCAATGAAAGCAATGATTATCCGAAATTTTGGTGATTCCGATGTATTTGAACCTGCGGAAATCGCCAAACCGGAAGTTAAACCAGGCCACGTATTGGTAAAGATAGCTTCAACCAGTATCAATACCGTTGATACCATGATACGACAGATGGGCAAAGAGCTGCCGATTTCACCGGAGCTTCCCGCTGTTTTGGGTATGGACTTCGCAGGTACGGTCGAAGAAGTGGGCGAGGGGGTTTCTGAATATGCTGCCGGTGATGAGGTCTATGGCTGTGCCGGAGGATTAGGTGATCTACCGGGAACCCTTGCCGAGTACATGGTTGCTGATGCCGATCTGATCGCTCACAAACCGAAAAAGCTGACGATGCAGGAAGCTGCCGCATTGCCTCTGGTTGGCATTACTGCCTATGAAGGGCTGACACGGGCAGGCATTACTCAGGGGCAGAAAGTGCTGGTCCACGGCGGTTCCGGCGGCGTTGGCCATGTTGCCCTGCAGTTGGCACGTCATTTCAAAACCGATGTTTACGCAACAGGCGGCGGTGACAGGCAGATGGCATTGATCGAAGAATTAGGGGCGACTGCGATAAATTACAAGACAGAAACCGTTGCCGAATATGTTGCCAAACATACAGGCGGTCTGGGTTTTGACATTGTTTTTGATTCAGTCGGCGGACCGAATATGACAAACTCTTTTGAAGCTGCTGCTCTGAATGCTCAGATTGCTTCCACGGTTGCTTTGGTTGAGTTGGATCTGTCATTGGCGCATTTTAAGGGGTTGTCTTTGCACGTCGTGTTCATGTTAATCCCGATGATCCACAACTATAAACGGGAAGAACATGCTGAAATTCTGCGTAAATTAGCCGATATCGTTGATGCCGGTGTTTTACATCCGGTGTTGGATGAACAATGTTTTTCCATTGAGGAAGTCGCAAAAGCCCACGACCGTCTTTCAAGCGGTCAGGCAATGGGTAAAGTCGTTGTAGAAGTATAGGAAATCGACTATCCCCCCATTCGGGCGTGTTGATTCATCATGATTAACACGCCTTTTCACATATAAGCAAATCTTCCCTTTCAGGGGAACCCACAGTTGCACATTCTTGCCAAAGTATTGACTCCAAAAGTAAATGTTTGATGTCCAATTATACACTTCTTCAAGATTCTTGTTTTTCAATTGTATCAGATTTCCGTGATAACCTGAAGCGTAAGTTCTCAATAAGTCCGGGCAATCACTGATTTTTTACAAGCACAAAAACTTGAAACGAAGAGGATTTGTTCTTATTATTTGTATTAAATACCGATTTTAAAATTTCATGCACTGGGGGTTCCCATGGTTATCAAAATTCCTAAAATTGAAGACATTCCTGTAGAAGAGCAAACCCCTCTGGTTTTGATGCTTCTGGAATATCTCAACCTGCTTGCTGAGGAAAACCAGGCTCTCCGTGATGAAATTGCACGCCTTAAAGGACAAAAACCCAAACCGAAAATTAAGCCTTCCGGCCTCGAATCCCGGCGTAAAAACAAATCTGAAACACAAGGCAAGCGGCCTGGCTCTGCCAAGCGTCATAAAAAAAAAGATCTGAAAATACATGAGACCATCAAAATTGCACCTGAAGATCTCCCCCTTGGGAGCATCTTTAAAGGATATAATGATTTTGTGGTCCAGGGACTCCGGCTTGAACCTTTCAATATCAAATATCGACTGGAAAGATGGGTTGCCCCGGATGGGCGTTCATTCACCGGAAAACTCCCAGAAAATTTAAACGGCGTGCATTTCGATTTGGAATTCAAACGATTTGTCCTTTACCAGCATTATCACTGCCATGTCACACAGCCCATATTATTGGAAGCATTGCATGATATGGGTTTTGAGATTTCCGCAGGGCAACTGAGCAATATTCTCATTGAAGGGCATGAACTCTTTCATGATGAGAAAGATGCCATCCTTGATACAGGCCTTTCTGTATCCTCGCATATCAATGTCGATGATACCGCTGCACGGCATAAGGCCAAAAACGGCTATTGCACCCATGTTGGAAACGATTTTTTTGCCACCTTTCACAGCACTGAGACCAAAACCAGGATCAATTTCCTCAAAATATTGCAGGCCGGGCGTACAGAATATGTCATCAATGCAAGTGCTCTGTCATATATGATCTCCCAGGGGTTACCCAAGGAGTTCCTCATCCTTATCACCACTCAATTTTTGAGTGTGTTTGAAAATGATGATGCCTGGCTGGACTGCCTCAAGACACTCGGTATTAAAAAGGTGCGTCACATCAGAATTATTACTGAAGGTGCATTGATCGGCAGTCTGGTCGCGCATGGTTTCAATCTCGACATGGTCATTGTCAGCGATGATGCCGGCCAATTCAATGTACTGAATCATGCGCTTTGCTGGGTCCATGCCGAACGTCTCATAAACAAGCTAATTGGCCTCACAGAAGAACAAAAACAGGCTGTACAGGACATTCGGGCTGAAATATGGGAATTATATGCCTCTCTCAAAGAATTCAAGCACAGCCGGATAATGAGAAAAAAGCCGGCATTAAGGCTAAATTCGATGAAATCTTCACTAAAAAGACGTGTTTTGCCTCCTTGAACAATGCTTTGAAGCGCATTCACCGGAATAAGCGGGAATTACTCAGGGTGCTGGATTTCCCGGACACTCCTCTTCATAATAATCTCAGTTAAAATGACATACGAGAATATGTCAAACGCCGAAAAATCAGCGGGTCGACCAGAAGTGATCTGGGACGACAATGCAGAGATACGTTAACAAGTTTGAAAAAAATTTGCCGCAAACTCAAAATCTCTTTCTGGGAATACCTCAAAGATCGATTGTCCGGCGCAAATGAGATTTCTGATCTCTCTGATATCATCACCATTAAAGCGTTGCAATTGTCTGTTGAGCTGTGACTTGATTTCACGGTCTCTTGCCGTTTTTGCCCGGACTTATTGAGAACTTGCGTACAGGATAGCTGCGTCCAATGACTTAAATGAATTTGACAACAAGAATTTTAACGCCATTTTAATACAAAATGTCAAAGAACTGTGTTACATCAGCTATAGTTTAAGTATTAAAAATGTCTTCTATATAGCTTTTTTCCTTTACCCATTGGGAAATATATTGACCGGATGGGCCTTCCAACTATGCTCCTCTGAAGCAATACTCTATGTAATATAAATCTGTTGCGAAATTTAACACCGGGTTTCTTGAACAATGGATTGAGATCGACCTCCCCCCTCGAATTTTAATCATGATCTGTAGTTTATGGATGGGGGGGAGGTCGACACAATCCTAAGGGTTTTAAGGGTTAGCGCTTTTTGTGCTTAATGGTCCAAATTTACTTATTTTTTTCAAAAAGGTTTTTGAAGTTCTTGTTCGGCACTTTTGACCAAATGCTCTGCTGCCCATGTGTTGAGGCTCTGATTGGCTATTTGAGCAGCAAGTGCAATAGTTCGGTGGCCTTCTGGAGACAAGCGCAACACAAACTTTCCTGAATATGGTTTTTCCGGGGACTCTCCAAGATCCTTACAAAAATCAAGGTAAGTATTCACCGAAACCTGAAATTCCTGTTCAAGATGTTTAGCGTTATCTGACTGGAATGTTATCGTATCTCGTGTATTTATAACACGCCCATAAAACACTTTTGCCTCATTATCAAAGGTGACTTCTCCGAGATACCCTTTATATACCAGAATATTTGATTTGCTCATGGTTGAATTCCTGCTCGTTTCAAAAACGCCCTAATATCGTCGACAGCTCCTTTGACAGTTTCTTTTTGAGGGTGAGGAGAATGAAAAACCGCTCGTTGCTTGCCGAGCTTTATACAGACACGTGACCCTTGACGCTGAATTATTTCTGCTCCGCATCCTTTTAATAAATTTATAACATCTGTCCATATAATGCTGGCATGCGTTGGTCGTTCATATATTTTTTGAAGCGTTTTTGACTGTTTTGAATTTAATGTCATCCTGCGATTATCCTGTGATAAATTGCTGGTGCTTTCTAACCTTTTTATAGTATCACTCTTTGATACTATATTGTCAAGATATTACAGGAAACAATTTTTCGAGGCAGCAATTTCGATATTATTACAACAGGCAATAGGGCTAACGATGAAGTCACCAGCCGCGCCGATGACTATAATGGACCCCATAATCTGAACCAGTTGCTAAGCGACATAAGGGATGTTAAATCCAGGGTTCAAATTTAACCTGAAAGAGGAGGTCCATGAGAAAAAATTACAGCGGAAATTTTAAAATCAAAATTGCGGTGGCCATGATCCGAGAACAGGAAACGGTGGCTGAGTTAGCCAAAAAATATGAACTTCATCGTTCGCTTCTTACCAGATGGAAAAAAGAGGCATTAGAGGGTTTACCGGAAATTTTGTCAACCAAGAGAAAAAACAAAAAAACGATGATGAAAATTTGATCAATGAACTGTACAAGCAGATCGGTCAGCTCAAAGTTGAGAATGACTGGCTAAAAAAAAGGTTGATACAGTCGGTCTCTGACAGAAGGCCTTTGATTGATAAAAATAATGAAAGGCTCAGTATTAACAGGCAGTGTTATCTGCTGGAAGTATCAAAGGGAGTCCTTTACTATGAACCACGCCCCATTGATCCATATACACTTTTACTCATGGATTTAATGGATAAACAGCACACAAAGAGTCCTTTTTATGGAAGCCGTCGCCTGGCAGTCTACTTGAAATCAGTCGGCCATAGGGTAAATCGCAAACGGGTACAACGGTTAATGAGAGAAATGAGAATCGAAGCCATTTACCCCAAACCCAAACTCAGCAGGAGGAATAAAAACCATAAAATATACCCCTATTTATTGAAGGGGCTGAAGATCAAGAGACCCAATTAAGTATGGAGTACAGATATTACATATATTAAAAAGGAAATGAAAAGGCAGTGCCAAGTCTGAAAAATGGCACTGCCCCATGCTTCGGTCACCAGCTACGCCTCTCGGGTTGCTTCCCAGCATTGCCCTATCCTCCGAACTGGTGGGCCTATGCTATCACAGGGGTAAATAATTTCAAGCCAAAGGAGATTCTTTTGATTTTTTATCTGAAAATGAGCTCTTTTTTTTTGTAAAGCGTGCCACGCTTTTCTATGATGCCCGATTAACAAGGGGTTTAGGACTTGTAAAAACAGTATGAGGTAGTAAAATGCAGACTAAACGTGGAGGGTACAGAGGAAAATCAAAATAAAAGTTACCCCCGCATCTCAAGCGGGTTCACGTGAATGCTCGTATTTAGAAATGGATGCTTGACCAATTAAAAGCAAAAGGAGAGCCTGGTATCGTCTTGGAAGATATTTTGGAAAAGGCTGGTTCTAAATATTGTCAGCCTCAGAAATGATTCATTTATGATTTCAGTGTTGATTTGAATTTTCTGCCATTAGCAAGTGACTGAGCTATTTTGACTGGAGCATGTTTTCAAACCTCATGTATTCTCAAAACGGTATACTAATTTTCCCTTTTTTAACAAGATTATATTGACCGATGTTTTGCTATGGACTCGCTGCGCTCGTCCGTGGTGGGTTTTTTAAGGCATAAGCAGGAAGGCTTGAATAAAAAACAAGCAGGAGCGGCAATGAGGACCGCTCCTGCTTCACTAATTAGGGCATTTTATTCAATGCCACCTGCTTCCGGCTATCCCTTTTCAGGTTTCCTCCCCAGGATATCCTGACTCCGTTTCACCGAAACTGTAATACCTATCTTCTCTGAATTCTTCCATCCTTATATCAAACAATTCCTTAAGCATCTGATTTTCAGTATTTACCTACTTTAAGCTGATCAGAATGACGTCCATCAGCAAATATCCCATCTGATCAACTATTTTGGGCATTTTTTCTTCAAGCTCCTGTTCGTTATCGTGCATACTCCTCCCCCATATTAAAAATTTGAGTTGCCGTTTTTACCGCAACAGCTAATTGGCGGGCATGTCATCAGTGGTCTTGATTTTCAGTATCATGTCCGCATCCACTGTTTTTGCATCGCAGAACATGGCATAGGTCAGGGCCTCTTCACAGATATTGCCGATCAGTCTCGGGAACCCGTATGAGTATTCCTGTATGGCCGCTAAAGCATCTTCCTTAAATATTGGAGCTGTGCATCCGGCCCATTTAAGGCGTGATGCAATATAATCGACGGTGTCTTGCTCCGATAATCCGGTCATATGGTATCGCATTCTGATTCGCTGATTCAGAGGCTCCATGACAGCAAAATTCATCATGCGTTTTAAGTCGGATTGACCGGATAAAATGAGCAGGAATGGATCAAAGGAATCCATTTTAAAATTGGTCAGCAGCCTTATTTCTTCAAGCGGACCAGGCTTCAATAAATGGGCTTCATCAATGATGAGAACCACCGTCCGGCCCCGGTGCTCTCTGGATTCGAGAAGCTCTTTCTGGATTTGTTGATAGTTTGCACTTTTGGTAAACCGATTCTGCAATCCCAGTAAAGCGTTGATATGCCTGAGGATGTCCGTCCGATTAAGAGTGCTCAAGGGGGTATAAAGGACATTGAAAAGGTTGTCATTGAGGGTGTCTGCAAATTTCCTTATGGTAGTGCTCTTACCCACGCCGGGGTCCCCTGTCAACAACATGATACCGCCCCTGCGTTTCATATAATCGAAGCGGGCAAGGGTTTCCGTAAATATCGACGTATCAACGACATCAGCGGTTTTAATTTCCTTGTCAAACGGGTAGTGTTTAAAGCCGAACCAGGCCAGGAGATCTTTCATTTGCGCACCTTTCCCTTGGCATAAGAAATGGTTGCCTGGGCGTGGTTGGGCTTGAAAGTCCTGGCGTTTTGACGCTTATCAACGAATTTGAGGCGGCAGACCCGGATATCTTTGTCATAAAGATACAGTTCCTGATCCGCATCCACAGGATGACGAACATCAACACGCTGCCGAATATAAGCGGTAGGGACTTCAAAAATATTCCCCTTAAAGCTGATGGTCGCATCGTTGTTGACTACCCGCTCATGCCGTACAAGGAATATTTCATCCAATTCAGCCTTGGTCGGCCGGGTGATATCGGTGTGGCCGGCAGACCTGTGATACCGGTCAATGGGGCGTTCATCTATGCCGGTATGCAGTTTATGATGGTAATCTTCATGCAGCCAGACGGCGAAAGCTGCATTGAGTTCTTCCAATGTCAGTTTTTCGGTAAGGGCGGATAAAAACCGGCCCGGACCGTTCTAAAAAATCGCTCAATTTTTCCACGGGAAGGCGAATCATAGGGTTTTGAATGGATCAGTGAAATACCGGATAATGCGCAGGTTTTGGCCAAAAAATCAGAACTGAAAGACGCTCCATTATCGACATAAAGACGTTCAGGAAGTCCAAATGCCAGAAAGGCATCCTTTAATACCACGGTCAGGGAAAGAACAGTTTCAGTAGGAGCAAAGGCATGCCCCACAATCATCCGGCTGTGATCATCTATGATGGCGCACAATATGGCTTTATGCGTTTTCCGGTTCACGGTTACCAGGGGGCCATGCATGAAATCCCCCATCCAAAGACAATTTATATGATCTGTTTCAAAGCTGGTCCGCTTATCCCGGCGCTTGTCTCCAAAAATTAACAACTGCTCTTCTTTAACGATGCGCAGCAGCGTATTGTAATGGATGGGTGGCTCTCCGATTTGGCCCTTTTGTGTCAGCATCTCATGGAGCCGTTTTACGGGAATATAAGGATAGGCCTTACATTGAACCTTGATGGCATCCATGACCTGCGGACTGGCTTTTCTGGGTCTGCCTTTATCGCTTCTAATTTTGGGCTTAAGGCCTTCAAAACCAAGCTTCCTGTATGCTTTGAGCCAGGACTTCAGGGTGGATACTTTGACCTTCCGGTTGCCATAGCGTGGGAATTCATGGTGTTTGCAGGCCTGGGTGCGGAAGTACTCATTTTGTACTCTTCCCGGCTCTGCCAACACAGGGCTGATCAACTTGTAACGGATCAAAGCAATTTGTTCTCGGGTCTCATTGTCCATAACACCTCCTGTAATGATATTTCTGCCAAAAAAGCGTTGTCATGGCCAATAACTTAACCGACTGAAATAAAAGGTGTTATCAATCCTGTGTCAGAATATACCCAAAAACGTCATCTCCATATCCCGGATTTACCCTGGTCAGCAGAATAGTGGTCATTTTCAACCCGTCACTTTATTTTAAGGAGGACGAATACGGTCACAGGATGTTCTACCAAATAGGCATTTTCCGGTTCGATTTAAATGATATCGTATGCCTGGCTTCATCTGGCAGGGGGCGGGGCAGTCAACACCGGTGATGATTTTAAGATACAGATAAATCGTTGTGATGATTTGCCTTGAATCAGGTTGCTTTGTCCCGGGAACGGGGAATTTTTCATGGAGAGTGTGATGTCCTCGAAGGAAACCGGCCAGTATCAATACTGCCCAGGTCTGGATCAAGTACGGTGTCACAGAACAGTCCGGGGTAAGTTCAAGGGTGGTGCCATGGTAACCCTTTTGCCCACGGCATTGAAATTCGTATACTTTGATCAGGGTGCCGATAACTGCGTCAACCGTATATTGACAATAGGGAATCAGTTGGCTGGGCAGCAAGGAAAATCTTCTCCCAGTTTTATCGCATAAGAATCTGGGGACTGGAACTTTCCCCTTTTTAAAAGGAAACAGGTCTATGGCGTAACGATAATATTCTCTGATGGGCTTGTGGCAGTCTTTTTCACCACAAATAAGGCATTGGTGTCCGACATAATCTTGAAAATTTATGTTTGAAAAATCAGCTTTGTATTCCCAGATGTCCGTATATGTGTTAATGAATTGGTGTTGGATATTTTATATCCTTGGGAAGTTGGGAAGGAGGCTATTGGCATAGACACATCCTTCCCAACTTTTTCATTTTCAGCGGTTCCAGTCAAAATATCATTGTGAATTCCATACATTGAAAAACTGAATATACGCATATCAGCGGGCAAAATAATTTGCAAATTCATAGGGAAAATTTGAAGAAATAATATTGTAATCAACAATATCATCACTGAAGGTGATCATCGTAAAGTATCAATGAGTGAGTACATCTCGGAGATGAAGCATACATTGAGTGTTCTTTCAGGGCAGATAATAAATGAACTGGATTTCAGTGATGATCGTTTGGGCCATCTGCTCAAGCATCTAAGCAATCGGGCATACTGGACAAAAATTGAAGATGATCTGAACAAGCGCAGCCTTGAGGTATATGATCTGAAAGCGGGAATTATTAGAAATGACGCAACCACGGTAACTGTTGATGGAGAAATCACAGAAGATGGGTTGGTTCAATATGGACACAGCAAAGATAATGCTAAGTTGCCTCAGATAAAACTGATGACTGCCTGTGTGGACCCCTTGGGGATGCCCTTGGCTTCAGATGTGGTTTTTGGTGAAACAGCAGATGATGTATTATATATCCCACTGATGAACCGGGTCATGGATAGCCTGCAAAAGACAGGCTTGTTATTCTCGGGTGATTGTAAGATGAGTTCATTGGAGACTCGGACTCATCTGGTATCTTCAGAGCATCATTATCTATGTCCATTGCCGTTAACCGGTAAAACGGCAGATGAAATGAAAATATGGATCAAAGAAGGTCTTGCCAGACAAAAGGAGGATCAATTAACCACAATTCTCAGAGAAAATTATAAAGGAGAGTTGCTTCTCGTAGCCAAGGGCTATGAGCTTGATCGCATCCAGACTTTCGAAAAAAATGGTGAAAAAATGACATGGGAGGAACGTGTACTGATTGTCCATTCCCCAACCCATGCCAAGAGCCAGTCAGCAGGACTTGAGAATCGATTAACAAGAGCCCAGGAGAAAATTGAAGCATTAACACCCCAAAGAGGGCGAGGCAAGCGTCAAATAAGTGATGAATCTCAACTGACGGCGGCCATTACTAAAATTTTGCAATCCCACAAGGTAGTTGGGCTACTGATAACTCAATATGAATACCAGGTTGATCAAAAAATAAAGTATGTCGGTAAGGGCCGAGGCGCTGCTAATCGGGAGAAAACTGTTGTCGAAAATAATCGTTACCAGATTATTTCTGTTGAAAGGAACGAAGAAGAAATTGCAGAACAAAAAATGCGATTTGGCTGGAAAGCTTTTGTGACAGACGTAAGCAAAGAAAGCCTTTCTCTGGAAGATGCTGTGTTATCCTATCGGAATGAATATCGGGTTGAACGTATTTTCAGCAGATTAAAAAGCAGGTTGAATATTGCTCCATTGTTCGTTAGAAAGGATCATCAGATTGAAGGGATGACATACCTGTTGACCTTGTGTGTCAGGGTACTGACTCTGGTAGAATTTGTTGTTCAGCTATCATTGAAGGAAGAAAAAAAAGAACTGTCCGGTATGCATCCTGAAAATCGAAAGAAGACTACTGCCAAACCTTCTGCTGAGAAAATCTTGAAAGCTTTTTCTAAAATCAATCTGACTATCATATTGGATATCGAGGGGAATGTTGTCCTCCGTTTATTGAAGGGGTTATCGAATTTACAAAATGATATCCTTCACGCTTTGAAATTCGATCCGTCTATTTACCTGCAACTTGAAAATTAAGAATACTTTTTTTAAATGAGCGAATGGGGAGTTATTTAATACAGACTTTATCCAATCTAAGCAGTTTTCATTCTTTTTTCTTTTTATAATTCATATTTGCAGCCTATTGCAGTGAAACTCAACTATTTTCTGTAGCCAAAAATCAAGCAAACCCTGCCCTTGTAACAGAATTGATGAAGACAATAATTCTTTCAAGTTTAATATTGAACCAGGAGGTTCATAAGGATCTACTGATCTTGCCTTGTTAGATCAGTATTAAAGGTCATGTTAAACCCAATCAAGAGTCAACTGAAGGTTTGACCCTTTTTCGTTTCATCAACTTTTTTTTAACATCTCTTTGAGTTCTTCTGGGGTTAAAACATGATTCTTTTTTCGATGAATCATTCTATGACAATTTGAGCAAACAAGCGTTATATCTTCTTTCGGATCAACCTCTGTATCCGGAATCATTTTACTCACTGGTTTATTGTGGTGTGCTTCAATGTAACCTTCCCCACGCTCACCATACATCTTTTCAAAATCAAATTCGCAAATTTCACATACAATGGCATTACGACATTGTATAGCTGCTATTTTTAATTTAGGGTCGCGTTCATAATAAGTTGTAAATTTTTCTTTTTTCCCGCCCTCCTGGAAAGAGGTATTCTCATATTTTTGTGACTCTATATCTTCGGTGATTTGTTTCTTTATCTTTTCTGAGAGAGCTTTTTTTACATAAACTTTGAACTGCCTTTCGGATTCTTTTGTGATTCTAACAGTATCATATTCAGAGAGATCGTGATGCTTGTAAAAAGAAGCTACCGCTCCTCTTGCTCTGAATATGTTTTTGGTCGTATCTATGTCAGTTTCAATCGAACCAGGTAATCCTTCAAAAAACACCGTGATAGGTTCTCCAGACTCAAGTTTATCGCGTCCACCAAAAGAATCCTTTGGGAAAAAATTAGGATCTTCTTTTACTGCCTTACTTATGGTGAAATAGTTACTATTAATATTTCCTTGGGTTATCTTAATTATTATTGTTTTAGCCATTTTTATATATAAATTCCTTTATTAGAAAACCGCTATTTTACCCCTAAAAAGGTGAGTCTAACGACAAGCTCACCGGCCTGCAAATGCGGAGCGAAGCGGAGCATTTGCAGGTCCGCGTGGAGCGACGGGTTAGCCCAATAACTTGTCGTATTCAGCATGATTTCCAATCCAAAACCATTGTACACCTTCCGGTACTGGAACACCGAGTGCTCGATAATGAATTCCTATACGAACACTACGAAATCTGCCGTTAAAAACCAACTTATAATGCAGTGAAGGGTGGTTTGGATTTTCTTTCAATAATTCATAGCTTTGACGAGCAAGTCTTTGAATTTCTGAGGGTAATGAATCAAAGCACCTCCAGAATTTACTTGATGTATAGTGTTTCAAATCTCTCGCGCCTTGCCAGCTTCATATTCTTCAAGTGCTTCTTTGGCAAACCTATCAAGCTTCCCTTCTGACGCGTCAGATTCAATTTGATTATCCCAAATATCTGCGTCAAATTCAGCAAACCATCGGCGAAATTCTATTAATTCATTCTCTGATAATTGTTTTATTTCTCTTTCAATTGTTTCGAGTGCTGCCATTCCAATATCCTCCACTTGCTTGAATTAACACGCATCAACCTTTGGGGTTCATTTTGTTGACATATTCCGATATCCAAAAAGAATTTTGGGAAAAGAGTTATGCGGAATCTTTCTGCTGAGTTCACCTTCACTTCCACTTACTCTCATGCTACCACCTGATGGATAATCGACCTTTATCCATTGAGCTTCATCCCAATCTATATCTATAAGATTCTCAATGTCATCAGCATCTAACACACATATTGTGTCATAACCGCAGACAAGGCAAATAAATACTGAATAATCAGTTTTGACATCAGTGTTTTGTTGATCCAACAGAGTCAAGAGTTCCAGTAACTGTTCGGCACTTTTTTTTACTTTCTTCTGTGCTTGTGAAAAATGAACGTGTAACCTAAAAGTGCAGAGAGCTTCTGTTAGAATTGTAGAAAAGTCGATCAAGTAAAGTAATGAATCCTTCTCTTTGTTAAGAGTGAACTCACGCCACTTGGATTTTATTTCATCATGGTTCCACCACAGGGAAAGATTATGATTTTTAGCAAAAAGTGCTATTTTGCAAAAAGCCTTATAGACCAATTTTACATCTGTTGGATAAACAATATTACTTTCCAAGACAGTTGAATCTATAAGGGCATATTCCGGATCAATTACTCCAGCGTTACGTAGCACTCTAAACACATTATTCTCTATTATTTCAATACCTTTTTTCCCAAAGCGCTGCCTCACCTTACACAAAGAGCTGGGATTTAGGAAAACAGATAGTTCCTTATCTGGTACATTGCAAAAAAATTGATAATATCTATTTTCTTTGACTTGTTTCACAACTTCTGCATCGCTTAGAATCCTAAATTTAGAAAGAATTAGAAGCCCTGTTAGTACTCGAATTGATTTTCCGATACGGCCTTTTGTTTTACTATAAAACTGCGACAGTTGATTGACAATTTTTTCCCAAGGAATTATCTTCCTAAGTACAACAAGATCATTTGTCTGATCTGTAATATTTTCCTTGATCCATTCGGAGGAAGGGCATTCTTTAAATGTATTTTAAATCATCGGGCTGCCTCCTTGTTGTGTGCTATTAAATGCCTTAAATTTTAGCCTTTATGGTATTAATATAATACACGGAGGCAGCCTATACGCCCCATAAATATAGAAAATCAGTGAATACTAACTACGGCGCTATTAGCGCTTAAAACTGTCATTCCCTATTTACTTTTTCTTTATATCTTCATGGAAATTATCAATTTTATATCGCCCTAAAAAAACACCATTGCGTAATCCCTGAATGTCATTTGCATCTTGACCAGCATGAAATGACTGCGTCGTATTAGTACCGGTTTTAATCTTTCCAGAAGAGATAAATTCGGTACTATCTCCTCCTTGATAAAGCATTGAAAAATATATCCATTTTTCACCGTTATACTTGTCAATTATGCCTGCACAAGCAATGGCTCCAACTTTAACATCATTTTCTGGAAAAAAGCTAATATCGAAAACATTTTTTCCTTTTTTGATAACATGCCCGGACAAAACATCTGTATGCGATGAATTGTTTATTAGAAAGTTATCGCGCAATCCGCTGTAATCCCATAGCAGTGCGTCAAATGGATTCCAAGGGATTTTATCAGGTGGGATAACGCTTTTAACTGTATTTTTAGGAATATCATTTTTATTCCCATTAACATTGCGTCCAATCACAGAAACGCCAGTAGAGGTGGGGCTGTCAGCTTTCCAATTATTGTTGTTCGGATCGGCAATCCATTGGACATAATTAAAATTCGAATCGATTATCCCTCCATGGGAGCCTGCCAATGTTGCAATGTAATTCACGGGTTGAGCAGTAGAATCGTGGTCTTGTTCAAGCATGGCTTTCTCCGCCCATTCTTGAGCATATGCAGCCAACTCGGAGCAATTCATTCTTTGAATACCGTGAATAGCTTGATACCTATGCTTCCAAGCTCTTGGAATAAACAATAAACACACAACACACCAAAAAAATATACCTATTATTATCAGTGTCTTTTTTTTAGTCGACTTCCACCCCAAGATGAGGCTTGTCATAGCCAAAATAAGAATAATATAGCTGCCCATCAAGACCATCCTTTCTTTCATGTAAAGGGTGTTGAAATTGGCCATAAAAACGATATAATATCAAGCATTTATAACTTTAAAATGCCTCTATTTGGGTTTATATTTATACTTTAAGAATATTTTCATACAAACCTATGACCGCAAATGAAGGTTGGCATTAATTTTGCTTATGTACAGAATATTGCAGAAATTTTCACTGTGAAATCAACATCCCGTATCAATCTTTTGATATTTGGCAATATCCTGTCGCTACTTTTGGCAGCAATTGCCATTTCTTTTTGTACCATATTCTCATCAATTTGTGAAAACCTTTCCGCCAGGGTTGAACATCCATTAAGAATAATTTTTGTGTAGTTATCGTTTTTTAAATTTTGTACAAGCGGAGTATCTGCCAAAACCGTTTTTAGGACTCTATTCAAAGAGATCATACCGGTTTTTTTCCGGCTCCTTCTTTTTTCATTTCGAAAAAACCTCTCCAGAATATTATTCGTCCTTTGTGGTTGAACAGAAAGAACCCCACTCGGGGTATTAAGCGATATCGGGTCTGCAAAGAGCTTGTCCCAGTATTTGTCAATCTGTACAATCATTTTGGCATATGTCCTCTCTCTGTGTTTATTGCGGGGAAGCCAGTTCCTGAATGCCGTCACTTTTTCTTCTATGTTTCTCATGTCCGCAGAATCACCATTATCGTTGATGCCGTTTTTACCTTCAGGAAGGTCAATACGCATAGCACTCCGGAGCTTATCAAAAACGATCGCTTTTGATTCCAGATTTTTAGCAAGATCGTTGAGGCGATTATCTTGCACGATATCTTTAATGAATTTTTGTAGCTGGGAAAAAGATCTGTTTGTATAGGTACCATTACGGACCTTGATATCCAGGATTGGTATCAGTAATCGATGAACTTCTTCAAGACGTCCATAAAAATCAAGGAGTGTCCGGTCAAAGGGAAATCCATAACCATTGGATTGATTCGGGTAGTCAAATATCCAGTGAATTAACGTATATGTCATAACCGTTGGGAGATGCTCTATATGTGTCTCCTGCCAATTCCCACTTTCAAGACTTTTAATGATTCCGTTGATATCGTGGCCCAGGGGATCAATTTTCTGCTCAAGATATTTGGCCTGACGTCTTAATGTAGGTCGAACTTTGAGTTTTTGTAATCGTTTCTGGAAAGCTCTGTATTCATCCATCAGTAAATCCTTGCCGATATCTCGCAAAAAGTGAAAATGGCATATGAAGTCCGGATTATCCGGGAAAACCTCTGCCACCGCGTTGACAATTCCTTTGCCCATATCGTGTACAAGCGCTTTGGGTTCACCATATTGCTCTTTAATGCCGTGAAAAAAAGGAACAAGTTCATCTTTTTTCTCTGAAGGAATTTTCACCGTATCAAGGACCAGCTCAGAAAGTCCGTCAAGGCCACAAAACAGATTGGGACTGTCTCCTTCACACGTCTCATCCAAATGAAGGATGTATCCGCCCCTGTCTGAAAGAAACCGGCGCAAGCCGGGCTGGCATTCACGGTGCGCCAGGGCCAGATAAATAATAAACTTCCGGCCCAAATAGCTGATTTCCCGTTCAGAGATGAATACATTCTTCGCAGCCAACCCAACCATAGTTTCCTGAATGCTACGGCAACGTACAAAAAGAGCAAAACCTACCTCAACGATGACATCAAAGCCGAAAGTTCCCCCTTTAGGGACGAGATTTTGAAGTTGTCTGGATTTGAAGATGCCGTGACCCTGGGGGCAGTACAGAATTGTTTGCCTGGTAATAAAGCCGCCAATATCCATGGTAACCACAGTTTTGGGGTCAGCCGTTTTCTGAACGTGGAGTGTGGAGCGGCAGGCAGGGCAATTTCGGATCTCCGGATGGAAATTTAAGGTCGGCTTTTCCGGAAACAGGGCATCCTTTTGGAACACGCAAGTTACCTTGGCGATAAATTTATTGAGTATCTTCAATGCTCTGAATCCAGAATTTTTTTTAAAAGCCCATGATATCCCATAAACCCCTGGACATTAAATGGTTTAAGTTTGAGTCTCTTTATTTCCGGCAATGCCAGAATATTTTCAACCGATATGTTCTGTTGCCGAATGATGGCCACCAGAATCATAATTGCCTCATGATCGGAAATGGTGACGATGGCAGTGCGTTGAAGGGTAGAACTTCTGTGCCATATCTGTTTTTCACGCACCTTGCCGGTATCTGAAAAATAGATGTACACACCACCATACTTTTCCCGGCAGATGCCTGCTACCAGGGATTTAATTCCCATCCATTTTAAAGGATTTTTTTCCAGCCAATTTCAGGGACACCAATCCAGCCTTACTCATTTCTTTCCCTCAATTTTCTTCACTTAAAAATGAAATTTTAACAAATCTGATTTTTTCCATATAATTCCGCTTCATACTCAATGATATTTGACTGTGGAGAGGAGCTATGGAGCCTATACTTTGTCCTTGCTGTAACTCGTTTTTCGTTCCAAGAAATAAATTGCAGAAATTTTGTTCAGAGCCAGGTTGTCAGCGGGCCAGGAAAGCCCTGTGGCAGAAAAAGAAGATGGCAACTGACCCGGAATATCAAAAAGACCAAGATATGGCTAAGAAGAAATGGCTTTTCAACAATCCTGATTACTGGAAGAATTATAGACTGCGAAATCCTGAAAAAACCGAGAGAAACCGGTGTTTACAAAAAATCAGGAACCACAGAGCAACTGCCTCCAAAACCATCGGAATTGCAAAGATGGATGCGGGGAAATCCAACAATCAAAGCCTTTCTGGGCAATATTGGCTTATTCCCACCGTTGCAAAGATGGACCCGGTAAAAATTTTTATTACTACAGCACCGGCATGTTCAGAATAATTGCAAAGATGAAGCCGGGGACACAGGAAAAATTATGTGTTAAAAAAGCCTAATCATCAATAAACCAGGAGGTTATCATGATTAGAAAAAGAATACTTGTCCCTGAACGGGTCCGAACACCCGGCAAAAGTTTTTGTTTTATCCCGCACCGTTTCTTGACAGACGGTTTTCATCAAACATTAACCCGGCATGAATTGGCATTATACTTGTTTCTTGTATTGGTCTCGGACAAAAACGGTCTTTCTTTTTATGGCGCCGAACGTATCTGTTCCATATTGACCCTCAAGGAGGATGATTATCTCTTTGCCAGAAACTGTTTAATCCATAAAAATTTGGTCGTGTATGATGGTACCCTTTTTCAGGTACTTTCCCTGCCTTCAAGTCCACACAAAATATAGGAGGGGCAATGATAGACAAGCGAATAGTCTTTGAAATTCACCGGTTAAAGGATATGGAGTTTTCCATCAGGCAAATTGCCACTACATTGAACCTGGACAGAGGTACGGTCAGTAAATATTTAAAACATCCCGAGATCAACGATAAGCAAAGACCGGGGCGAGTTTCAAAATTAGATCCTTTCAAGGAAATAATCAAAGAGTCTGTCCAACAATACCCAAAGGTAAAGGCGCCTGTGATTTTAAAGATCATACAGGAGAAAGGTTTTGATGGAGAAATTACCATTGTACGGGACTATTTGAGGCAATTGCGAGGAGAACCTCAAAAACAGGCATTTATTCGATTTGAGTCTCAACCAGGCCAACAGATGCAGGTGGATTGGGGCCATTTCGGCAGTCTGACATATGGAAACAGTTCAAGAAAATTATATGCTCTGGCTGTTATTGAATCTTACAGCCGCATGCTGCATGTATCTTTTACTCACAGTCAGAACCAGGCAACGCTCCATCAATGCCTGGTTGATGCTTTCCGGTATTTTCGAGGAACTCCCAAAGAGGTTTTGGTGGATAATATGTTGACCGCCGTAACTGAGCGAGCAGGCTCTATAATCCGCTTTAATGAATCATTTCTGGATTTTTTACGTCAGTTCAGCATCACCCCGGTGGCCTGTAATATCCGTGCCCCCCATGAAAAAGGTTATGGAAAGCTTAGGATAATGGAAAGTTGATATCAGAATACATCTCTAACGTGCGTAGATATTAATTATTTGCCAACTGAACTCAGAAGCAACTTTCCATTATATTCCCCCTTATTTGCCAAGATTTTTTAACCAGTTCATTAGCTGTTTATCATTCTGCCACGCCGGCATCTTATCCGATATAATGCCATGACTGTTTTTTTCCAGGGCTTTTCTTTTCATTTCTCCATCGACTCTTGCATAAACTTCAGTCGTTTGGATATCGACGTGCCCAAGGAAATCACGTATATAAATCAGGTTAACCCCGGACTGCAAGAGATGCATCGCTTTTGAATGTCTGAAATGGGGAGCTCCCCATTTTAGACATTATGGTGAGTGATATAAAATGGTGAGTGATTGAGAACGATGTTGTGAATTCAGCCATTTAGTCGGTGTCAGAAACAAAACTCTCCCCATTTTCCTTTTTTAATTGCTAAGTCTCGGATTTAATCATTCTTGTAAAGCAAGTTAGAATATTAACTTCAATACGAGGAGGATGATTATGGTAGAAAATCAAGACATAAATGGTGCAATTTCAGCTATCATGGAATCTATGAGACTGCAGGGGACTTCACCGGGCAGGCTTAAAAATTATGAAAACGCATACAATGTATTCGAACGTTATTTGTCAAAAAACTGTATTGCCAGGATTGATGAAAAAATCTGTTTGGAATACGTGCACACCAAAACTGGCAAGCGTTTTGATCGCTTCGAGTGTGTCATATCAAATGCCAGGGTCGACTACCGTATGCGGCCATTGCTCCTATTGCTGCGTTATCTGCAAGATGGAAAATTTCACCCTGATGTTCGGAGGACGAAACCGTCCTTTGTTTGTCCGGTATGTTTCAAGTCTGAATATGAAGCTTTCTGTGAAGAACTGGTTTATCGTGGATACAGCCAAGCAACAATAGAATCAAACACCAAAAAAGTGCAATGGTTGATAATGTTCATGGCAACGCAAGGCATTACATCGACATCAGATATTACCATCCGGCACATTGAAAATTATTTAAAAACCATAGAAAACAAAACTGTCAAGTATGTTGGCGTTTTCTTATATGTCTTTAGAAATTTTTTTTCATTTCTATATGAACGAGGATATATCGTAAATGATTTAGCCCCAATGCTCCCAAAAGTACGCACTTCCCGCAATGCTTCGATCCCATATGTTTGGTCAAAAGACGACATTAAAAAACTACTCTGTGCAATAGACCGGGAAGATCCTAAAGGCAAGCGGGATTATGCAATACTTTTGATTGCTATCCGGCTGGGTCTCAGGATTGGAGACATCAGGAGCCTGAAAAAATCGTCGATAGACTGGAACCGGAAAACAATAAATTTAAAAATGACTAAAACCGGTCAACCCATTGAATTACCGCTATTAAAAGACATCGGCTGGGCCATCATCGACTATCTTCAAAATGGTCGTCCTATCACAATCAGCGAATGCCTATTTGTGAGGCACAGAGCACCTTTTAATGCATTTGGAGGCCATAACGGCTTTAACAAAGAATTACATCGATATATTCTGAAAGCCGGCCTGAACATACCTAAAGGTCAACGGCATGGGATGCATTCATTGAGAAGCACATTGGCGGGGAACATGCTTGAAATCAAATCACCTCTGCCCATCATTTCGGAAACACTGGGGCATCAGTCTGTCAACACTACAAGCATATACCTGAAGATAGACATTGAAGGGCTGCGCAAATGTGCCCTTGACCCGGAGGAGGTGTTTGCAGATGAAAACAGTCTATGAATGGAAAAGCGGATTTGCAGAAGCAGCCCAGAACTACATTTCACTCAAGCAGCAAACCGGATTGAAATTTGAAATCCAGGAACGTTACTTACGTCACTTTGACACATTTTATTACAGAAACGGCTTTGAAGGAACCATGCTGACAAAAGAAATTGTAAACGATTTTATCTATGACCCAAATGAACGCCCAGTGTCACATTACAACAAAGAAGTGCTGATGCGGAACTTCGCAGTATATCTAGCTGACAGAGGCCACCATGCATATGTGACGAAAGTCAAAACGAAACTTCCACGCTGCAAATTTGTTCCCCACATCTTTACGGATAATGAAACCCGCCGGATGTTCAAAGCCATAGACAATTATCCGCAGGCACAGAGGTCCTACAGGAATACGGTCGATCCAGTGCTGTTCAGATTTTTGTATGGTACAGGCGTACGCATTTCCGAGGCGTTGAACCTTGTTCTCAATGATGTAAATGCAGAATCCGGAATCGCCACAGTCCGCGCTGCAAAAAACATGAAAGATCGATTGATTCCCATGGCTGGTAGCCTGACAAAACGTATTATCAATTTTATGAATAGTTTCCATCGGTACAGCGATAGTCAAATGTGGCTTTTCCCAAGTTGTCACAATGGGACAATGGGCCAAATGGACAAGAGCACAGCATACAATCATTTCAGAGATTATTTGCTTATGGCTGACATTCCTCACACAGCTGTAGGCCCTAGAATTCACAGTTTCCGCCATGGATTTGCCGTCAAATGCCTTAAAAAATGGGTTTTAGATGGAAACGACCTAACTGTCTTGTTGCCATACTTGTCGGCGTACATGGGACATTCAGACTTCCGCGCCACTCAATACTATCTACGATTGACATCTGATCTGTATCCCGAGATCGTTCGGCGCGTTGAAGCAGAATTTGGATATGTTATACCGGAAGGAGAGATCATTTATGAAGAAAGCTGATTTACCATATTACCTCACAAATTTCCTTGGCAAATATCTGCATGGTGAAAAGAATTTCAGTCGACACACTATCCAGTCTTATTCTGTGACTTTTAAACTGCTGCTTTCTTTTTTCGAACAGACCAAAGCGATCACTCCTGAGCGCCTGTCCATGGAAGATTTGACCTATAGCACGATCGTTGATTTTTTAAACTGGATAGAATTTACACGGAACTGCACTGTGTCGACAAGAAACCAGCGACTTGTGGCAATTCATTCATTTGTCAGGTTTGTACAAAAACAGTCTCCCAAAAATTTACTCGAATTTCAGAAGATACTGAACATTCCTGATAAAAAGTGTGTAAAAACAGTTGTGCCGTTTCTGACTGGTGAAGAAATGAAAATGCTGCTGTCAATGCCTGACGCTTCAACTAAAAAAGGGTTTCGGGATATGGCACTCATGGCCGTATTGTACGACAGCGCTGCAAGGGTACAGGAAATCATTGATCTGAAAGTTAAGGATTTACGATTGGATAAGCTTGCTGTAATCACTTTGCATGGTAAAGGTCAAAAGACTCGCCATGTTCCAATCACAGAGAAAACAAAAAAACTCTTGGAATCACATTTACAGTATAGTTCGAGCAACAACGGAGTCAGCAGCGGCGAACGGTATGTGTTTGTGAACCAAAGGAAACAGCAGCTTACACGTTGGGGCATCTCTTACATCATTAACAAGTATGTCGGTTTGGCAAAATCGTGCGATAATTTCAACGTGCGTTTTTCCATCACGCCACATGTATTCCGGCACAGCAAAAGCGTTCATTTACTTCAGTCCGGAGTCAATTTGATCTACATCAGAGATTTTCTTGGACATAGCGATTGCAGTAGCACCCAAATTTATGCCAAGGCTGACACAGAGACTAGAAGAAAAGCGCTGGAGGCGGCATATGTTGATATCCTGCCGACAACTGAACTCCCGGATTGGTCTGATGATAAAAACCTGATGGACTTCCTTATTTCGCTTGGCCGTCAATGATAAAATGGTGAGTGAATCGATGAGCAATGTGCTTGTTTGGCTGGTTTGCTGTCGTCACTCACCATTTTATATCACTCACCATAATGTCTAAAGCAATGGGGGGATACTTTTTTCGGAAACAATTCGGGTGATTCTTTTATTGCGATGGTAACATATTTTTTTACAACATACGCAACTCCAGCTCTGGTGAGCTTGTTTTTTGACCGGTTGCTGAACAAAGGGTAATCGAACGTATGGGGAGCCAATAAGCGATTCTCTTTCAGATACGACTTTAAAAGCTCCGTCATCGGTTTCATTAAAGGAACGATCCTTGTTTTGTTTCCTTTTCCCGTTAGTTTTACAGTAGGCGGATATGTGGTTCTGATATCTCGGACTTTTATATCAACCAATTCTTGAACTCTGGCACCGGAATCATAGAGTAAACTTAGCAGAACCATATCTCTGCGTCCTTTTTCAGTGCAGCAATCCGGTTTTGCCAACAAAAACTTTATTGCTTCCAGTGTGATGTACTCAACAGATACTTTTTTCTTTTTTTTCATTGGAATTGATAGTATCTGTTGTGCTGGATGAATAAAATCAGGGCATTCTATCTGCAGATACCGGCAGAAAGAATGTAATGCTGCCAAACGCACGTTTCTCGTTGACGCTATGCACTTTCTGGTTTTCTCAAGCCACTCCAAGTACTCTTCAATCAGTTTTCTGTCTAAGTGCTCAAGGGAAAACTTTTCCGGTTTGATGTTTTTATTTTTGGAACAATAATCAAGAAACAGGCTAAATGTGTCTCGATAAGACATGATGGTGTTCTGACTGAGCCCAAGAATTCCCGGGAGATATCTGGAAAGGAAATTGGTCAGATAATAAGCGAAATTAGTTGGTTTCATCTCATCTCACCTCCGGGATCACAAACGCACATATTTTAGATACCTTATCAATCAGTTCAGGATAGACCTCCACGGTTAACCTGACATAGCGTTGTGTCGCTCCGACTGAACTATGCCCCAGATAGGTAGATAAAATCGGCAAAGCGGTATACAGATCAATTTTTTCTTTTACCTGCTTTGCCAACGTATGGACACAAAACGTATGGCGAAAATCATGAAGTCTTGGCCCTTTTCCTTTGCCGCCATGGGAAATACCAGCTTTCCATAACAATTTGCGATAATTTTTGTATACGTGATCACGTTTCAGCGGACTACCTGCTTTGTTTCTGAAATAATAATCATCCGTTCGATTATTTTGATTGAATAGATCGTGGTACGTGATAAACATGCTTGCCAGAGATCCGGACATCGGTACCAGTCTATCCTTGTTGAATTTTGATCCACTGATAAACAGTATGCCGTTATTAAAGTCAACATCGGATATTTTAAGCCGACATGCTTCTGATATTCTCAGTCCGCAGCAATATAACAGACGAAAAAGCAGGGGAAAACTGTGATGTTTATTTGATCTGGAATGTGGAAGAATAGAATCTACAGTCTGGAAAAAACGCTCAATTTCCTCATGGGTGAAAATGTAAGGGATATATTCAGTTCTTCTGACTTTACGGTTTTTGATGGGCAGATATGCTTCGTACCCTCTGATTTGCAGATATAATGCAAACTGCCGAATATTACTGACACGATGATCCCATGTTTTTACCGATTCGTTGCTTCTTTTTGCTGTCCAAGCCAAAACAAGTTTTTTATTCAAGCACTTGTTTTTAACTTTGTGATTTAGGGTATATTGTGAAAATCTAAAAAAATTATCTCGCTCAGTATCATATTTATAACCAAGAGCCCTTTTGTGTTGAATAAAATCCTCAAGCAGTTGTTTGAACTCCCCTACGAAGGGTTTTTCTTTTTTTGTCATTAGAACACCTCTTCACCTTTATTCCAGGAAAAAGAAGTAGGTACCAAGGAGCACGTTCTTAATTGCTTTACATCAATTTTTAAATAAGCCGATGTAGATTGTGTGTTACTGTGTCCCAAGACTTCAGAAATAATTGGTAAAGGAGTGTTCTCCTCCAACAGCGCACTTGCCAAACTGTGCCGAAGTGCGTGGGGGCCA
The DNA here is from genome assembly GCA_963674675.2 of Desulfobacteraceae bacterium. Lineage (GTDB taxonomy): Bacteria > Desulfobacterota > Desulfobacteria > Desulfobacterales > Desulfobacteraceae. Next base: position 84,989 of record CAXXNM010000001.1, on the reverse strand, counting down.
TGTTTTTTTCCATTCTGCATGCTGATACCGGCATTGCGCATATGTTGTTTAACGACGCTATGAAGAGTGGGGGCTTGAAGTTTTCCAACAGGAGGAGTTAAACGAAGAAAAACTTCATTATCGGATTCACATTCTGGTCGTGCATATTTCAAATAGTCAATGATTGCCAGGCCTACATCATGGAGCAATGGGAGGACAATCGGCTTTTTTGTCTTTTTCTGGAGTAATTCGATGGTATTCTTTTTCCACTTCAAATTATCAAAAGACAAGTCGCAGATATCTTGTGCTCGAAGCCCCAGCCTTGCAGCGATCAGGATAATGGCATAGTCACTTTTTCCTTTGGGGTTACCCCGGTCAATCGACTTCAGAACTTTCTCCACATCCTCTTTCGGATATGCTGAAGGAACTTTTGTCTGCTGTCTGTACCCATCACGGGGAACACTATAGGCGAGATTCTTAGAAACGAACCCATTTTCAAATAAATAATGAAAGAAAGTACGCAAAGAGCACAGAGTACAGTGAATTACCGAGGGCGAATAGCGGATAAATGTCTCTGAAAAACCTAAAACAACAGCCTCGTCCATATCACGTATATCGACAATACCATGGCTGTCCAGGTAATCTGAAAACCTGCTGAGATATATTTCATAGGATTGCAGTGTGTCATTCGATAACCCGTCTTTTCTCTTTTTATCAATATATCCCTGAAATATTTTTTGGAATTGTGGACTATATGTTCGTGGTTCTTGCCTTTTTCTGGGAAAGATCATCCCATGGAGGAAATAATCTGAAAAAATGTTGATAGCCCTGGTGCAAAGCTTGCTTTTTTTCGAAAGCTCTTTGTAAACTGTAATACCGTATTCGGCTTCCAAAAAATCCAGTCCGATTTTGGCTGAATAGGTCGATGTGTTTTTCTTTTTAGAATATTCTGTCAATCGGTTCCATACTGTGGTGAGTCCTCGTATATATGAATCTGAATAGCAGCGTTTTTTCAATTCTCCTTTAACTGCATCAATCAACATACTTATCTCAATCTCCTGGTATTCTGTCATCCTACCTCCAATCTGTGTTTCAAGTTTTAAAAAAGAGACCAACAAAAAAACATGAGGTATAATGTAAAGACAAAAATCCAGAAATGTTTAAATAATGTCGAAGTTTATGTATGTTGCGAATTAAAAAACCGTTAACTTTCCATTATCCTGAGCTTTCCATAACCTTTTTAATGTGAAGCTTCACATTAGAAAGGTAAGGTGGAAAGCAGTATAAAATATTTACGTTACAATTTCTGGCCTCTTAGAACATTTACTGGTCTTGAAGATGTGAATCATCAAGTGCTGTCATGGCTTGAGACAACTGCCAATCAAAGACTGCATCAGACCACCGGTAAAAGGCCGGTGGAACTTTTTACAAAGGATAGTTTGAGAGCTTTACCAGAGCCTTTGCCGGACTTCCGGGAAACTGAGACACTCAGGGTATATAAAGATTTTGGTATTCGTTTTGATGCCAACATATATACCGTTCCGCCCAGGCTGGTGGGCAAGCAAGTCATCCTTAAGGCCAACAGGAGAACTGTGGTCATTTATTACAAGGAAAAAAAGATTGCAACCCACCATAGAAGCTGGGAAAAGAAACGACGGATTGATCTGCCCTCCCACAGCGAACAGGTTAAAAAACTTAGAAAAAGACTGTTTATGGATAAACAGATCAGGGTGTTCATCTCCCTGGGCCAGGAAGCTCTAGATTACCTTGAAAAACTGGCAGATGCATCACAGCCCATAAAAAAAACGGTGGCCTGCTTACTATCCCTTAACGATGCCTATGGCACTTCTTCATTTATCTGTGCTCTTAGAAAAGCCTTGGAACATAAACTTTACGGGGCGGAATATATACAAAACATCCTGCATCAGGAAATGTCACCGCCCACCATACATCCGCCCGTTACCTTGAAAAACAACGAACTCAATGAAATCCGGCTGACAAGACCCAATCTTGCTGACTATGATGCCATTGCGCTTAAAAGGAGAAAATGATGGATGATGTGATTGCCAAATTTAAAGCACTTCGCCTGAAAAATTGTGCATCGAACCTGGGAATGATTATGGAACAAAGCGTTCAAAAGAATCTCTCTGCTCTCCAGACCATGGATCGGTTACTGGATATTGAAATCGGCTGCAGGGAAAAAGCCAGAGTTGCCATGTGCTTTAAGCAATCCAAATTGGGAGAGAAGAACACCATTGATCAATTTGATTTTGCCCATCATGAATCCAGGCAAAGAGAAAAAAGCCGGATTTTAAACCTCATGGATCTGAGTTTTATTCATGATAAAAAGGATATCATTTTTATTGGAAATCCGGGTACAGGTAAGACATTTTTATCAAAATGCATTGCATATACGGCCACTCAGAACGGAATTAAAACCCTTTTTACCACGGCTGTTGATATGATTAACCAGCTTATAGCCGCTGAGCAGGACCATACCTTATTAAAAAAGCTCAAATATTATCAATCCCAGGACGTTCTCGTGTGCGACGAAATCGGTTATCTTCCACTGGGCAGGCAGGGATCAAATCTATTTTTCCAGATTATCAGCGCCAGGCATGAAAAAAAGTCGACAATTATCACGACCAATCTGCCGTTCGCAAAATGGGGAAATATTTTTGACGGTGCAACTGTTGCCACAGCGATTGATGAGATACAAATAGTGTAACGCTTTTTTGACCCTTCAAACTTCCTCTATTTGCTTAAATTCCCTTTAAATAAAGCAACTTAGAGTTAGTTTTAAAAATAAACAAATTTACAAAATAGTGTAACGCCACAAAAGAATCTCAAAAATTACTAGTAATTCAGCGATTTGCAGGTAAAATCAGCTTAAAATTGGGATCAACGGATAGATCAGAGCAAAGAGAAAACACAAACAGGTCATCTCCCACGGATCGGAGATGACCTGTTTTTAATCAGGCAGGCAGGTTGTTGCTACAAAAAGCTATTGAGGGGGGAGGTCAGATATAAATTCCAGGGCGAGATTGATGTCAACAAATTTATGATTCAATTCCTTTGCCCTGTCTCGGCAATCTGTGCATATTTCTTCAAATTTTCGCATATCGCCTTTGACGGCCATATAGATTTGCTCTACGGCTTCCTGCTGAATATCATTGCATTTTGCAATAAAATCCTCGACTACTATGGGGTACAGAATAAGGGTTTTTAATCGGCTGAGTATATCTGGATGGTTGTGGCTCAAATAGGTTCTTACCTTTGGTAGCCCGGCAAATACAATGGGAACACCAGCATCAATAATTCGTTTGAGATATGGCCAAACCCGGGTATCCAGATCGTTGGCTTCATCGATAATAATAAAACAGTTGGACAGCTTGCAAATTATTTTCAGGTACTGGGGTGTCCTGCGATAGGTGGCTTTGGTGTCATAATTCAACTCTCTGAGTATTGCAGCCAGGGTCTCGTGTATGTTGAACAGGGATTCTACCCATACAGTATGGAGCTTTTTTGGCCGCAATAATTGTAAAAACCGGGTTTTACCTGCTCCAAAATCACCCTCAATAAGAACACTTTGACCTCGGTAGATCCTGTTATATGTGGCGCTCAGATAGGATACTCGACGTTTATCACTTATAAAATCTTCTTTCATGTTAAATCTCCGTTGGTTGCATAAGTAGCCACATAATTCGAATCTATAGATCTTTTGCAATCAAGAATAAATGCACGGAACAATACGGCCCCTTTTTCTGCTTCCGGTAACCTTACCTTTTTATTGTAAACTGAATATCTTGGCAGATTGTGATGAAAAACCTGTTTGGCCCGGGCCAGGGTTAGCCCCCTGTGATAAACCTCAATCAAGGTGGGCCGGTAGACGACCATGTTGTGTTCTTCCAAGAGAGCGATTATCATATCAAGCTCATCGGGTAGCATCTTTGCTTCAGGTTCGTGCGGTTTCTCAAAAGGTTGCCTGGCAAGAGCTTCTCCCAACAGTATGCCGTCTTCTTTGTTCTCAAAAACAAAAAGCTTGTCCTTATACCTGGATATTTGTACAGGGGTGCTTTTGTGCCTGCTGAACTGCTCTGCACCGCAGGTCATGTAGTAATCCTGGTTGTCATGCCGGATAGTCCTTTTCTTTGATACCGTAGCTTTAATTTTTTTAAAACCGTACTTCATATATTCATGTACTTGATCCGGGGTAAAGGTCAGGAGAGTTGCTTGGTTAGATAAAAAAGCATCCAGCTTTTGTGCTGGAATCCATTTCTGAACTTGAGCATTTTCGCTGAAGTCATGTTTGGTACTGTTATGTTCAGTACGATATTGCTCAATCAAAGGACTGCCCCTCAGTTCCTGGAGAGAGATATCAAGGAGGGTCACTGTGATCTTCTCCCTTTTTGTTTGCTTAAAGATATAGCCGGGGACGGTTTTCACGATCCTGTCTTGAAAATCTTTGATAATTCTTATCTCAAAGTTATGCAGGCTCCGGTGTGAAGACTCAAGGTGAGCCTTGTCTTTGGGAGAATTAGGCCTTGCAAAATCCGGTGCCATGTAAAATCCGCCGGGCGTGGAATGTGCCAGATTCAGGGCATTGATGGGGCGTTTGAGATTTAGAAAACCCTTTGCCTGGTCCGGCCTGAACTTGATTTTTTGTTGGGGAAACGGTGTGCTGAGTAAAAATCGAGTAAACAGATCCACAGAATTGAGGCTGCTTTCGGTAAAATAAGCCCTCAAAAAAAACATATACCGGGACCCGGTGTCAAAGGCCTCTATTACCTGAGGTTTTTGCCAGTTACCATTGTCATCTTTAATTTTCAAATATCTAAACTTACATCCGTCCATTTGGATCAAATTAAATACCGGTTCCGACTTAAAGGCATGGGGAGGTGCATGCTCTTCTTCATAATCCTCCTTTTCCAGATAAAAGTTAAGATTCTCCCTCTTTGCACATCGCCTTAGCCCCGGAAGACTGATGGGCTTGCCCATCTCTTCTTCGAGCCAACAATGATAGTTTTTAATGGTCCTGGCTTTCCTGGTGATAAAAACAAATCCCTGGGACGATAGGTCACAAGAGGCCTTGACCATTTCTATAAATCGTCTTTTGGTTTGTTCATCTATGGAGCGGGGTCGCCCGCTGCACTTTCTGCCTTCCATAATCCCTTTTTCAGCCAGCATAAGGGGAGCGGGGATGATGCCGGTTTTCTTGTATTGGTCCTTGTAATATTTTTTGGCCCGTCTCTTGGCAGATCCGGTTTTATTCATAATTTTTTTGTAAAGTAGCAAATTAAAGTGCTCATCAATACTCAGATTATTCATTACATGCCCCCTTTGACAGGATCTTCTCACGTATAACCCTGTTCCATAACAATGCGGCCTGTTGAGAGGTCTCCTGCCAATGAACATGCTGAGCCACTCGAACTTGCTCAAGCATGGTTTTTATTGCGGCCATATACTCGTCTGTGATCTGGTTACTCAAGTCTGGTCTGTTTTGTGGTTTGGGTTTCCTGGCATCAATGAATTTTCTGATGTTGTGTGCCGTTAACTCAATATTGCTGTTCATGAAATCCTTCCAGGCCTTTCGCTGTTCACAAGGCTCCAATTGAGCCAGGGGACGGACTTGGGATTCATTGACTGGCAATTTGTCCCCAATTGGCGACAAATTCCGGATAACTTCATAGGATTTAATCAGGCGGTATGCCTGGGATCTGCCTATATCCCATCTTGCCCTGGTGTATGCCCCAAACGTTTCAAACAGGGCCTGTTTATACAACCGCCCATCTTTTATCTCCTTCAATGCCTGGCCAATTTGGCAAAAACATTCTTGATTATGGGCAATAAGTATTTCCAACTCATTTAACCGTTCCATTGCTACAGTCTTCCCGGCATGGATTGGCCGACATTGGCGGCAAGAGCCGTAAGATCCCCTGCCGGAACCTGGGAAGGCCTATCCAGTTCTTTTAAATACAAGACACTGTCTCGGAACCCATATCTCCTGACAACCATGACCAGATCTATAGTATTGAAATTTTTTTCACAGCGGAAGCACCTGGCCAAATTAGTTGCCGGATTTACAGCGGTTTGGAATTCGTTACAAACGGGGCATAGAAAACGAAAAAAGCCGTCTCTGATTTTTGATGGAATCTGCAAATGATCCCGAATCAGAATATCCACAGGGATGTTATTTCGTAACTCAAACAATTCTTGGGACGAGAATCTCTTGTTCATGGGTCACCTCTTCTTTTTGAATTTTCAGTTACCTATCTTATATCACCAGTCCTTAATTCTGTCTGTTGCCTCTTAAACTGGAATTGGGATTACTTTGGTGGTATCCCTTTTATTTACAGTGGTTTGTGCCTATAATGTCTCTTGAAATCAACAATGGATTACTCTGTTCATATTCGCCTATATTACAAGGGTTTAGCTTGCTCATGCCTCTTAAAGTCATTTTTGATTAGTCTGCCGATTTCATGGAGTTTTATAGGGTCTGCAATGGGCGGTAATTTGGATCACCAGATATTGGATAACGATAGCAGCTTTTATTCCATATTCTGCCACAATGACCTCAAATGGCAGTGCAGGCTTTGTCTGTCTTTGTAATAATTTTGTAGCAACTGCGGCATTGGGTTTTTCCTGATTTACGGCATCTTCAAGTTTTTTTGCCAGGTAGTTGTTTTTGCTATCCGATTGGTTCTTCTTGTTTAATTTTGCACATTGCCTTCGATGGAGTTCTTTTCGGCAGGCCGGGTTGCAGGTCCTTTGACGTCCCTTTTGCCTCACATCCGGTTGAAACCATTTTCGACAAATTGCACAAGGACGTTTTCCACGGAAACTTTTTGCCATTATATTTTCTCCAAGATTCAAGTCATAGAAAGTATAAAAGCAAATTTTCATTCTCTTGTGAATCTGTAGCGGGATAACGGCGGGGTAAGCTGGGTATGATTTATTAATTTGATTGGCAGGGTATGCGGCGGGGTAACGGCGGGGTAAGCTGGGTATGATCTATTAATTTGATTGGCAGGGTATGCGGCGGGGTACTACCTGGGAGGCGTTACACTATTTTGTCAGTGATTCTGGGGTAAGGCGTTACACTATTTGAATGTTAGCAAGCGATTGCTGATCGTCTCGTTTACAACTCAGAAATCCTTATTTTGGAAGGGAAAAGCTATCGAAAGAGATAAGAAATCATCCAAAAACATAATCTATCAATAGCCTGTTTTAAGGACATCAAGTATCTTATTCAAATTTAGGGGTAAACGCCGTTTAACTCTAAGAATTAAATTTTTAGAATCAGTAAAAACAGTAGGTTATGAAATTGTGTCATTGACATCACATGATTTTACCCCGGAATTTGAATAGGATACGACATCAACTATCCCTGATTTACCATTTTTAAAATTTAATTGTTTAAACTTGAAACTTTTGTTTGTTCTTTAGATGGGAACTCAGGAACAATTGAGACCTTAAAAACGGCGCTAAAAAGAGCTTTTTTCTTTGGTTAACACCAATGTCGCACAGATGCGTCTTCTGGCAGTGCCGGTTGGTTTTTAAGCGATGTTTTTGGCTGATTTTTTATCCCCTGTTTCCACTCTACTATATTCACCCATTTCAATCAGTTTATTCCCTATTTCAAAGTCAAGCACTTCAGGCACCAACTCAATGAACCTAAGAATTTCATTTTGAAGCATATCGCAAATTTTGTTTATCTGAAACTGAGTAAATTTTTGAATATTCTCAATTATCATTAGTTTATCTTCTAATAAAAAATTCACGTTATTTGCCAATCTTTTGAGAAGTAACTTTTCATCAAAGTACGACTTTGGATGAGGTGGAACAAACATTTGTGTTATGAATTCATGATCCTCTTGATCGCTTAAAAATCGAATAACCATCATTCGATCACTCTCATCAAGGGATGATGTATTGAGTTTTTTTGAACAATTATTCATATATCTACTCTGAAGTTCTGAAGTCAATTCTTTCAGCTTATCCAATAGGCCATAAAAGCCCCGTTCTTTCAGGGGCGGGATTTTACAGCCAAAACTATTTCAAGCCTATCTCACTATAGTGGTGGTCATATGACTTGATATTTATGACATTTTTACATATAGTTTCAATCACATGACTTGACATTGTTATTTTAAGTTATAACTCATTGATTTGTATGTTTTTAAAATTAGCCAAGTCCCAAGTTGTATCAATTAAAACATTATATTTTTCGGAACAAATGACATCTATTGGACACATTTTTTTTTCTTGGATAAACTTCGGATGCGATTATACTACATGAAAATGTCACAAATATCAAGTCATTTGACCGGCGCTATAGTACTCTGCCCCAGAAGTTCTGCTCTGTTTATTGGCAATTTAAAATACGGAAATAACGCCCCACAAACGAACATATTTTAATTGGTAATTATATGTAATTTCAATTAGATATGGTTTTTAATAAGGCTCATTACGTTTTGCGGTTTGTGGGTAACATAAACAGCCAGAAAACATGTCAAAATTTCTGGGACAGAATACTAGTGTTCCTTCAAGGTTTGATTGTCGGGTAGAAAATGCCTTTAAACTTTGAAAAACCTGAAAAGTCACCCGTCAGTTTAAACTTGAAGAAGCACTAGGGAGTCTATGATTGAATTAGAGGTGCGGAAGCAATTCGTACCTCAATTAGATCACACCTATTTACTCAGTTACTTCGATTTTTAAAATGTGCTTCTCTGATGTTTCTGGCAATTTATTTATTAACTCAGAGGCCTTTTGTGTATGCCCCAGCACGTCATCAAAGGACAACTCAATATCTTCAATAGTGTCTTCAGGCAATACAGTTACAAAGATCATGTGATCTCCCAGTAACTCATCTTCCGGAATTACACCTTCTATTTCTAATACATTATCATCCCATTTGATCATGGGGTGCTTATCTTTATGTGGCGATAATATAAGACAATCATCATCAGGATTTCGCCAAATTACGACTGCCTGCCCACGAGAACCGAAAGTCATTTGAATCAAAAATGTGCGTTTTCCCTCGCTATCATTTCGCTTGATTTCGTAAGATCCCAAATCGTTTCCAATTAAATCTTTTTTCAAACCACTGTTAGTGTCACAAATTCGTTTATTGAATAATATGCTGGTGATACCACCCGCCACAGTAGCAGCAACACCACTCACACTGATACCACCCAAAGCACCACCACCCAAAGCAGCAAGACTACGAGTTGCTACTAATGGTGGTTGCATGCCGATTCTAATATTCATAGACAACATTTCAAATGCATATTTTGTATGTTTTTTTATCTCTTTAACCCTCCCCTTTATAGCAGCATTTACGTCCGCACGAAAAATTGCCTTTCTGATAAATGCAGATTCTTCTTCGGTAGGTCCATTTTCAATATCATCTACGACTTCAATATACTCTGCATGACAAACTGGGCATTGAGCCAGATGATCTTTGATTTCATCCATTTGTTGAACCGTAAGATCTCCATACCCCATACCACGCTCTTGCTCGGCATAATCAAAAATCAAATCCGAATATTGTCTACACCCAGAAGCTATGCCAAAAAATGCTTCTAAAAATTGTGTTTCACCATTTTTCTGCATGATCATCCCCCCTTTCAAATATCCTGCTTAGAAAATTTACTGCAAAAGTCCATTTTAAGACCCTCTTTTTCTAAACAGAGCTTTAATGGACCTTTGGCTCGATTGAAATTTCTTTGGATTTTGTTCGGGCTCTCAATACCTTTCTCGTTCAGAAATTTGGTAAATGTCGTTTGTTTGCTAGAAAAGTATTCTATTTGTAATCGAACAGACCTTTCCTGCATTTTGGACAATTTTGATATGCACCAATATAAAATTTGCATATGCTTATCATCATTAGAATCTGTTTTTTTATCTATTTCTTCATTTATTTTATCATCTATTTTATCATCCATATCCTCTTCTCCAGACTCGTTTATTCTTTCTACTAACATCTTGAAATCTCGGTTAAAAGTAGGATCATTATAAACGGCAGGATTATCAACTTCTATACCGGCATCAATCAAGACTAACCTGACTACTGCTTCAGTATTTTCAATCTTTTTACTATAATTTTGTTTCTTAGGTTTTAAATAATTGGCTGCCCTAATAATATTTTCTAAGTAGATAGGCTTGTTCCGAAACCTCATTATAAAATTGCTATGCTTCGAAATCTCTTTAAAAATACCATCGATAACAAAGCTTCTTGCATATGTTCGAAAGCGTCCTTTAGCAGGATTATACGTCTGTGCAGCTTTCATGACTCCCATTACACCTCCATGAAATGCATCTTCTTTCATTCGTTCATAGTACACCTTATTTCTGGATAAGCTTGTAACCCAACTCAGATGAAGCATAATGACCTTGTTTTTTTCAGACTGAGTCAAATCGATCCATTTTTTATCACCTGGCCAATCTGTCCATTCCATAGGCACCTCCTTTTTAATTTATCTCAGAAAATATTTCAGACAAATTGTTAATATAGCTACTTTCCGTTTTTATTTTATGGACATCAAAAGTCCAAAATATAATGTATGTGTTGCGAGTATGTAACATTATACCAAAAAAACGGAAGTCTATTGTGTGCCTATAACATAAGACATAGCCCCTGAAAAGAAATATTTCAAGGGCTAACATTTTAATATTGTTGGTTAATCGCTGAATGGACCGTACTTCATGAATACATAGTTAGGATCCTCCAAATTCTTTTGTTCCGCCTTAAGGGCCTCGATTTCTGCGTCCAAAATCTTGCATTGCTCATAATCGTGTCTCGCTTGTCTTACGAGGCCCACGAGATCTCCACGCCGGGCCATATCGATAGTCTCAGCGATTCCATTCAAACCTTCTAAAGCGATATTGAAAAGTTCACCATATTTTCCCATTGAATGCCTCCAGTAAATATATTGGGTTAGATTTCAGGGGCAGAGCATATTAACCACAAATATACCCTGCCTTGCTTAAGCATGCATCTATTTTTGCTCGTTATCACCTTTCTTTTGAGCAACTATCATAGACAAATAAGTGATAACGCCGGTCAAAATAGTAATTCCCAGTTTTTGCATGTTTTTTCCTTCCTATTCATCATGAGTTTCATTTTTCCCTACTCGTAGTAAGCAAATACCAACAAAAGTTGCTATAGAAACTAATACCGCTTCGAATAAATTCTGTTTCTCCATCCCTTCACCTCATTTCTTAATAATTTCGATAAGATCGAACCAAATCATTTAAATTAACTCTTTCTGATTTTGCAAAAGAGTATACGACTTGAATCGGAACATCCTTTCTACTCAAGATATGCTCGTTGGGTTTGATTCCCATTATTTTCAAAACCCGAACAAACTTGTGCCGTTTAAAACAGATATTCAATTACCCCCTCCCCTGTTTTACTTGAATGGCCTTGACTCCACTATATCAAAAACACTTCGATTCTCGTTGTGAGTACACCGCTCAAGGCTGTTGCCATCGCCTTTAGATGCTTTATTCCTCTATAGTTATGTTATGTGGGCTGATGTCAAAATCAGGACAATAAAAAATGATTAGAAGATTTTTTTTAAATAATTTGATTGATTTGTTTGCGGAAATTGCCACGACAACACCGTTTAAGTGATTGAGAATGAGATCATTCACAGCATCGGAATCCTTGTGGAGTTCCGAATTTTAGTCGAATATTTTTCACTATAGGGTGCAATTAAAAGTTAGGTGGGGAGACTTTGCAGAATGACAAATGAACCCGGTAATCATTTTGAAATTTCATCTGTGAAATCCGGTGACGGTTTGGAGAATAAAAAAGGACGCTCATCAACCAATAATGTAGGGGGGGGAGACAGCGACCAAAAGTGCTGTCAATTGTTAAAGGAAGGACTGTTTATTTAATGATGATTGAATTAGTTCATTGGTAATTAGTGTCTGAACGGAAACCCTTTAACCTATTGTTTTTTAAAGTTGATAATGCTCAAAATTCAAAACGAAGATTTTCCAATAATTAGCTAATAAGCAAATAATATGCCAATACTTAAATGTTTGAATTTGTTAAAATATTAACTATTTTGTATCAAAAAGAAATAATACAAATTCAAAATCTTCGTTTCAGAATTTTGCATATATCCTCTTTCAAATCAATGGTTTAGATAGTTTTCGTTCAGACACTAATTATCTACCATCCCTTCGATTAATTCTTTAATTTTTTCTTTTAGCCAGTCTGGCCTCACTACTTCAGCTTCTCTATCAAAAGAAAGTACCTAAGAAACCACCTCTGGCTTTGATGACGCTGTGAAGGTCAGCTTTATTTTCCCGTCACCATTCTCCTCAACCCTCTGATCTTCGTCCCATATCCGTTCACTCACAAATATAGCAGCCTAACCAGAAAAAACAACTTCCACATCAAAGGTATCTTGCTGCATCACCCCAAACGCTTGATTGAAGCTATTCTCGAAATTGTAGTCTGCCGGAAAATCGTATAAAGTATCTGTCAATTCATCCTTTAAAAACCGATGAATTGCCAGAATTGGGTCGTAAGTAGTTGCACTACTTTTTTTGCCAGAAGCATCTGCCTTACAAGCGTGTAGTTAGATACAAAAATAGCAATTTTTATGGTCATCTATCAATTTTTCTATGCCAAACAAGCGTTTGTTGATTTACAACTATCCGGTAGAGTCTGAAATTTTATAAACTTCATCTTGCTGTTTGATGACCCGATAGTACAATATTTGTGTTCCATAGGCTGGAATACAAAATTAATTATAAAAAAATATCTGAAGAGTAAACTTAGTATCATATATTATAATGAGATACTTACTGTCATTCCATCTAAAAAAAGCGTGATTTAATGCTCTTATTAAGAACAATAATATTTTACAAGTGTAATTTTATCTAATTTTTATACATATAAAATATCATTAACTTTTACAAGTAGTTATCTCTCATATCTTCAATCATTTCCTTTATTCTCCCTCGTAACCAATCAGGCTTAATAACTTCTGCTTCACTGTCAAAAGAGAGTATCCATGATATAACTTCCGGCTCTGATGATGCAGTAAATTTTAACCTGACAGAATCATCTTCAAGCTTTTCAAGGGTTTGATCTTCATCCCAGATACGCTCAGACACAAAAACAGCAGCAAAGCCAGTAAATATAACCTCAACCTCAAACTCATCACCCTGCATAACTCCAAAAGCCTGATTAAAAGCCTTTTCAAAGTTGTAGTCAGAGGGAAATTCATATGGAGTTTTTGTAAGTTCAACATCAACTATCCTGTGAACAGCCAGAAGTGGCTCATACCCTTTCTTATCAGTCTTGCCAGCAGCATCTACCTTGCGGGAATGCAGATATAAAGTCCCCTGGTGAGAGAAAAGTTTTAATGGAATTATATGGTAGGATTTTGGAGTTTCATTTCTGAGTGAATGGTACTCAATTTTACAGATCATCAATTTATCCATGGATTCAATTATAGTCTTGATTGACTTGTTATGAGACGTGTAGTCAATGCGTCCAGGGCGTAAAGTTGCAAAATGATCATGGGGTACCCTGCTGTTTTCAAGTAATGTACTACTCTTTTCCATGGCACATGTGGCTTCCTGAAACAAATCCTCACCAAGCAGATATTTAGTGAATGATTTACACATTTGAAGCGTCATATATTCATTTTCTGTAAGTCCAAGCTGGGGAAGTTTTCTTGGGAGTCTTTTTATACGGTAATATTTCTGCTTACCCTCCTTCTCTTCATCAATAATCACGCTGTAAGAACTATTTATATTGTCAACAATCCTTTGAACAGTCTGCTTTGAACAATTGAGCATCTGACTTATATCTGTCAAAGAGTACTTCTGATCTGAAAACATAAGCCTCGCAAACAAAGTGATAACCTTTTGGGCATGTGTTTTGTCCATATCTATTTTTCTTGGCATATTTTTCATCCCACCTGTGTTTTTTTTATTTATCGTTCCATGCAATGGAAAGATAGCATTGTATTTAACTCATATCAACTTGAAAAAGTTATTACTAAATATATTTATACAGGAACAAGAGGTAATAGGATATGAACTGTAAGATACTAAATCAGGCACTGATAATACAACAAGAAGCTGGTAACCAATTTAGAGCAATTTGTGAAGAGGTAAATCAGAAACTTGTTGGTCTGGACAGGTATCATCTATTGATGCCAGGGGAGATTTCCGTTGACAGGTGGACTATGCAATTGGAGTTCAGCCCTGATTTTAAAGAACAACTGGCAAATAGCTTTTCACCATATAAAAGGGTGAACGCTAAAAAAATTGATCACATGACAAGAGAAGAACTACAGGATTACATTTTTGATAATAATTTAGGTGTAGAGTTAGAGGAATATATAAACGAGCCTTTGGAGTCTCTTATAAAAAAAGTAAAATCCATAATTGGTTTAAACAAGAACGGAATAAGTAAAGACTGGTTAGACTGTGATTTTGAACATATCGGTTTATATGCCTGGAAAAATAAAGAGTCATTACAGGCTGAAATAACAATATATGTCTCCATGATATACGATGTATATATATGGTCTTTTATTAACAGAATAGCCAACAGTATAGGAGGTGATATTTATCTTCATTCAAATGATTGGGAGTTTAATGAAATTAAGTGCAGAAGTTTTAACGTAGTCGATAGGATAAACCCTGTTCATATGATGAGATACAAATAGTGTAACGCTTTTTTGACCCTTCAAACTTCCTCTATTTGCTTAAATTCCCTTTAAATAAAGCAACTTAGAGTTAGTTTTAAAAATAAACAAATTTACAAAATAGTGTAACGCCACAAAAGAATCTCAAAAATTACTAGTAATTCAGCGATTTGCAGGTAAAATCAGCTTAAAATTGGGATCAACGGATAGATCAGAGCAAAGAGAAAACACAAACAGGTCATCTCCCACGGATCGGAGATGACCTGTTTTTAATCAGGCAGGCAGGTTGTTGCTACAAAAAGCTATTGAGGGGGGAGGTCAGATATAAATTCCAGGGCGAGATTGATGTCAACAAATTTATGATTCAATTCCTTTGCCCTGTCTCGGCAATCTGTGCATATTTCTTCAAATTTTCGCATATCGCCTTTGACGGCCATATAGATTTGCTCTACGGCTTCCTGCTGAATATCATTGCATTTTGCAATAAAATCCTCGACTACTATGGGGTACAGAATAAGGGTTTTTAATCGGCTGAGTATATCTGGATGGTTGTGGCTCAAATAGGTTCTTACCTTTGGTAGCCCGGCAAATACAATGGGAACACCAGCATCAATAATTCGTTTGAGATATGGCCAAACCCGGGTATCCAGATCGTTGGCTTCATCGATAATAATAAAACAGTTGGACAGCTTGCAAATTATTTTCAGGTACTGGGGTGTCCTGCGATAGGTGGCTTTGGTGTCATAATTCAACTCTCTGAGTATTGCAGCCAGGGTCTCGTGTATGTTGAACAGGGATTCTACCCATACAGTATGGAGCTTTTTTGGCCGCAATAATTGTAAAAACCGGGTTTTACCTGCTCCAAAATCACCCTCAATAAGAACACTTTGACCTCGGTAGATCCTGTTATATGTGGCGCTCAGATAGGATACTCGACGTTTATCACTTATAAAATCTTCTTTCATGTTAAATCTCCGTTGGTTGCATAAGTAGCCACATAATTCGAATCTATAGATCTTTTGCAATCAAGAATAAATGCACGGAACAATACGGCCCCTTTTTCTGCTTCCGGTAACCTTACCTTTTTATTGTAAACTGAATATCTTGGCAGATTGTGATGAAAAACCTGTTTGGCCCGGGCCAGGGTTAGCCCCCTGTGATAAACCTCAATCAAGGTGGGCCGGTAGACGACCATGTTGTGTTCTTCCAAGAGAGCGATTATCATATCAAGCTCATCGGGTAGCATCTTTGCTTCAGGTTCGTGCGGTTTCTCAAAAGGTTGCCTGGCAAGAGCTTCTCCCAACAGTATGCCGTCTTCTTTGTTCTCAAAAACAAAAAGCTTGTCCTTATACCTGGATATTTGTACAGGGGTGCTTTTGTGCCTGCTGAACTGCTCTGCACCGCAGGTCATGTAGTAATCCTGGTTGTCATGCCGGATAGTCCTTTTCTTTGATACCGTAGCTTTAATTTTTTTAAAACCGTACTTCATATATTCATGTACTTGATCCGGGGTAAAGGTCAGGAGAGTTGCTTGGTTAGATAAAAAAGCATCCAGCTTTTGTGCTGGAATCCATTTCTGAACTTGAGCATTTTCGCTGAAGTCATGTTTGGTACTGTTATGTTCAGTACGATATTGCTCAATCAAAGGACTGCCCCTCAGTTCCTGGAGAGAGATATCAAGGAGGGTCACTGTGATCTTCTCCCTTTTTGTTTGCTTAAAGATATAGCCGGGGACGGTTTTCACGATCCTGTCTTGAAAATCTTTGATAATTCTTATCTCAAAGTTATGCAGGCTCCGGTGTGAAGACTCAAGGTGAGCCTTGTCTTTGGGAGAATTAGGCCTTGCAAAATCCGGTGCCATGTAAAATCCGCCGGGCGTGGAATGTGCCAGATTCAGGGCATTGATGGGGCGTTTGAGATTTAGAAAACCCTTTGCCTGGTCCGGCCTGAACTTGATTTTTTGTTGGGGAAACGGTGTGCTGAGTAAAAATCGAGTAAACAGATCCACAGAATTGAGGCTGCTTTCGGTAAAATAAGCCCTCAAAAAAAACATATACCGGGACCCGGTGTCAAAGGCCTCTATTACCTGAGGTTTTTGCCAGTTACCATTGTCATCTTTAATTTTCAAATATCTAAACTTACATCCGTCCATTTGGATCAAATTAAATACCGGTTCCGACTTAAAGGCATGGGGAGGTGCAGGCTCTTCTTCATAATCCTCCTTTTCCAGATAAAAGTTAAGATTCTCCCTCTTTGCACATCGCCTTAGCCCCGGAAGACTGATGGGCTTGCCCATCTCTTCTTCGAGCCAACAATGATAGTTTTTAATGGTCCTGGCTTTCCTGGTGATAAAAACAAATCCCTGGGACGATAGGTCACAAGAGGCCTTGACCATTTCTATAAATCGTCTTTTGGTTTGTTCATCTATGGAGCGGGGTCGCCCGCTGCACTTTCTGCCTTCCATAATCCCTTTTTCAGCCAGCATAAGGGGAGCGGGGATGATGCCGGTTTTCTTGTATTGGTCCTTGTAATATTTTTTGGCCCGTCTCTTGGCAGATCCGGTTTTATTCATAATTTTTTTGTAAAGTAGCAAATTAAAGTGCTCATCAATACTCAGATTATTCATTACATGCCCCCTTTGACAGGATCTTCTCACGTATAACCCTGTTCCATAACAATGCGGCCTGTTGAGAGGTCTCCTGCCAATGAACATGCTGAGCCACTCGAACTTGCTCAAGCATGGTTTTTATTGCGGCCATATACTCGTCTGTGATCTGGTTACTCAAGTCTGGTCTGTTTTGTGGTTTGGGTTTCCTGGCATCAATGAATTTTCTGATGTTGTGTGCCGTTAACTCAATATTGCTGTTCATGAAATCCTTCCAGGCCTTTCGCTGTTCACAAGGCTCCAATTGAGCCAGGGGACGGACTTGGGATTCATTGACTGGCAATTTGTCCCCAATTGGCGACAAATTCCGGATAACTTCATAGGATTTAATCAGGCGGTATGCCTGGGATCTGCCTATATCCCATCTTGCCCTGGTGTATGCCCCAAACGTTTCAAACAGGGCCTGTTTATACAACCGCCCATCTTTTATCTCCTTCAATGCCTGGCCAATTTGGCAAAAACATTCTTGATTATGGGCAATAAGTATTTCCAACTCATTTAACCGTTCCATTGCTACAGTCTTCCCGGCATGGATTGGCCGACATTGGCGGCAAGAGCCGTAAGATCCCCTGCCGGAACCTGGGAAGGCCTATCCAGTTCTTTTAAATACAAGACACTGTCTCGGAACCCATATCTCCTGACAACCATGACCAGATCTATAGTATTGAAATTTTTTTCACAGCGGAAGCACCTGGCCAAATTAGTTGCCGGATTTACAGCGGTTTGGAATTCGTTACAAACGGGGCATAGAAAACGAAAAAAGCCGTCTCTGATTTTTGATGGAATCTGCAAATGATCCCGAATCAGAATATCCACAGGGATGTTATTTCGTAACTCAAACAATTCTTGGGACGAGAATCTCTTGTTCATGGGTCACCTCTTCTTTTTGAATTTTCAGTTACCTATCTTATATCACCAGTCCTTAATTCTGTCTGTTGCCTCTTAAACTGGAATTGGGATTACTTTGGTGGTATCCCTTTTATTTACAGTGGTTTGTGCCTATAATGTCTCTTGAAATCAACAATGGATTACTCTGTTCATATTCGCCTATATTACAAGGGTTTAGCTTGCTCATGCCTCTTAAAGTCATTTTTGATTAGTCTGCCGATTTCATGGAGTTTTATAGGGTCTGCAATGGGCGGTAATTTGGATCACCAGATATTGGATAACGATAGCAGCTTTTATTCCATATTCTGCCACAATGACCTCAAATGGCAGTGCAGGCTTTGTCTGTCTTTGTAATAATTTTGTAGCAACTGCGGCATTGGGTTTTTCCTGATTTACGGCATCTTCAAGTTTTTTTGCCAGGTAGTTGTTTTTGCTATCCGATTGGTTCTTCTTGTTTAATTTTGCACATTGCCTTCGATGGAGTTCTTTTCGGCAGGCCGGGTTGCAGGTCCTTTGACGTCCCTTTTGCCTCACATCCGGTTGAAACCATTTTCGACAAATTGCACAAGGACGTTTTCCACGGAAACTTTTTGCCATTATATTTTCTCCAAGATTCAAGTCATAGAAAGTATAAAAGCAAATTTTCATTCTCTTGTGAATCTGTAGCGGGATAACGGCGGGGTAAGCTGGGTATGATTTATTAATTTGATTGGCAGGGTATGCGGCGGGGTAACGGCGGGGTAAGCTGGGTATGATCTATTAATTTGATTGGCAGGGTATGCGGCGGGGTACTACCTGGGAGGCGTTACACTATTTTGTCAGTGATTCTGGGGTAAGGCGTTACACTATTTGAATGTTAGCATTCATATAGCTGAAGAGATTATTAAAACAGCAAATATTATCAGGGGAATAGCAAAAAAATATCGTACATCTCAGAGGCAGATAGACACCAATAAAGCACAAGATCAAATGCTTTCTATTGAGGCTCAATGCTAAAATTATTTTTTATAATTAATATCTAAAGTGAGGATTTGAAATGAAATATTACATAAAATCATTATTTAGCATATTTGCAATTATATGTATTGCAAGTGTTGAAATTATTACTGCACAATCAGGTCGTGTTGAATTTCCGGAGATTACTGTAAAAGGAGCGGGTCAGGATGAAATCCTTTATGAATATATCGGCACTGCAAGTCCTTATGAAAGAGGTCGAGAGACAATGCTGATGATAAAATTTAAGCCTAATGAAAGAC
The DNA here is from genome assembly GCA_963674675.2 of Desulfobacteraceae bacterium. Classification (GTDB taxonomy): domain Bacteria; phylum Desulfobacterota; class Desulfobacteria; order Desulfobacterales; family Desulfobacteraceae. The sequence goes on along the minus strand of CAXXNM010000001.1, from coordinate 65,517 downwards.
TGGAAGTAAGAATTAGAGGCTCAAAAAGAAAAATCCCAATGGTGCAAATATATGATACACCTGATGAGATATTTAATCTTATTAAACATTTATCTCAAAAAGACTCTTATAATAGTCAAAGATTCCGCATTAAATATGCCGGGAAAAAGAATATGTCATCACCACGAGAGCCATTCAGATTCATATCAATTGAAGATATATCACCGATTCCAGAAATACCTGTTATTAAAGATAAATCTACAGAAGCCAGCAAAACTAATTCAAAACCTATTCAAATAAGTTCAATATATGAGTTAAAGACATTAATTACCAATATGAGATTAGTAAAGTCTAAAGAAGAAATTGATTATATTATTAAAAACTCTTTTGGAACACCAGGAAAAGATCAATATAGTTTTGAACATAACAAAAAAGCTTTGGACTCAATGCGTAATGCGATTTCTAATAAAGTGCAAGGCATTGACTTTTGGAATAATGATTTTATCAACAACTATCATGGAAAAGATTCTGGATATTTTCAGTCACTTCAAGAAGGTGAGGAACATATTGAATATCTTTACAACAATATAGCAAGAGAACCTGATGACTTCTTTTATTCTAATAGAAAATTTTATCTAAAAACCTTGGAGTATGCAGAGGTAGCAGGTTTAGAATGTATAAATATTTTAAAAAATCCTAAAGTGTTCAATAAGTCCTATAGTGTTTTAGTGGATTATGGTATTGAAAATCCAACTGCTGTAATCTCTTTTGAAAAATGTCGCCGTATCACTGAAAATATATATAATCAACTTCAAAACGATATAGAAAGTATTGATAATAAGACATACCAACAACTAATCAAAATCTATTCGTATGCAAATCTTTTATCAGGCTATAAAGATTCGGACTCATTAATAGAAAAGATCAATTCAAAAATTACCTCGGAACAACAAAAATATCAATCAAGATTTGAAAACGAACAAAATAAACGCAATCAACTTATTAACAGTGCTTTAGAGAAAAAAGAAAGTGATGATCTGAAAAAAATGACACCTTGTGAAGTGGTGATATGCTATCTGGGGCTATTTAATTTTTATTGTAATGATATATCAATGGATAATCCATACATCTCATCATCTTTAAAACAACACCTTAATATTTCACTTGCTACCTACAAAGGTAAAAAATCAGATAAAGAAAAAATGCTAATTGATTTAAGGAAAAACGAATGTCTTAGTATAAAAGGAAGTGCTGTAGAAATACATGAAGTCCTACCTCAATTTTTTGCTGAAGATGTTGAGGGTGATAGTGCCGAGGTGCTTTGCATTCTGGATTGGACTGAATATGAGGGTGATAAGTACAGCTCTTCCCATAGTGTTTACAAACTAATTAAAGAAAATGGTGCCTGGAAAATAAATAATTAATATTGCGATTTGTGTATCTTATAACAAAAGGAGATATAAATGAGTTGTAACTGAAGATTATAAGTTTTGATGACTGCAATAACGATCTGGAAATGCCCGGGATCATCATGACCCTGGGCACAAAATATATGGAGGAAACTTATGACTGAGAAGATTCATGTTAAAAGAGGATATCTCATCATCTGGAATGATCAAGTCAGGTACAGCAGTCCATGTTGCATACCTTGATGCTCAAAGATTTTTAGTGATAACGAAGTCCTTATTGGAGGCAGATGATTATGTGTGGATATTGTATTGAAGAAGCTGGGGTCAACGCCTTTCTATATGCAAAGGACAAGATAATTGACCCAATGATTTTAACAATTTACCTGCAAGAAGAAGCAGATATTTTTGGAGCCATTGATGAAGTGGACAAATCAAGTAAGTTTAAGTCAGATAAAGAAAAGTTAGAGTATTTCAACTCCAGTGTTTTACTCTGTAAAGTGATCGAGAACATCTCAAATGGTCTTCAAAGTCAGGTACTATTAAATAATGACTTTATCCAAAAAGCTGTCTGGTGTGAGTGCATTGACAACGACTGTACTGTTGAAACTCTGGAACGACTCTGTCTATTGCCCCAAATCCAAGACCGGTACCCATTACAGCGGAAACTCACTGAAGAACAGTTCCAACGTGCAGCTGAAGTATTCCCCAGAATAACAGTGTTCTTCCCTCTGTACCAAGCAGAGACTTACTTTCTGGACAAGCAGTGGCAGAGCTTCATCAATCAAGAGAACATCACTGAAACCTGTATTGATATGTTGGAGCATTATGCTGACTGGTGGTTAAAGGGTGGGAGTCTGGAGAGCAGGGGAAGCGATGCCATTGAGAAGGACTTGGAGGGTACCGGGGTAGTATATGACCCCATTATGGACATATCACAAGAGGACAGATTGCTGTTCGACTTCATATTTCGAGCTCTATTCTTCAGTTTGGAACACTTGGACAATATATCTCAACAACCAAGTATAGTAGAAAAAATCCTATTTAAGGAAACGTCAAGTATACCTTATTTTGATGCTATGGATTTATGGCTTCAACGAAAAACAGCATCGATAATATACCGCCAGAGAGGTGTTGATTTCTTTTTGGAGTCCGTTAATGAAATTCGTCCACTTCTACTGGGGTACATCGTGGCAAAGCATAGTATTACCGGAGATTTCCGGCGTAGAATAGCTGATGCCATTCAAAGCTCCAAAAGAGGTTTTGATTTGGAAACTCATGAGGGTTTTATCAGAGATCCGGAAGGGTTTCGAGAAGAGTACTACAAGCTTCAGAGAGAAAGAGAAGAGTATATTGAACCAGATTTTGATGACGACCCCTCTCTTCCGTCGTGGTCTCGAAAATAGAATTTGATGTGATCCAAATCCAATTACCCAATATGATGGAGGAAACTATGACAATTCATGTAATCCTTGGTAAACCTCGGTCTGGTAAGACATTGTTAGCAAGCCATATAGCCCGTAATGAATCTCTTACCGGCAAAAAGGTGATCTATTACTCACTGGAATTACAACCCAAAACCCTGTATGAAAAATATGGCATCAACCGTGCAGTTGAAGTTAATTATTCTCCAGATATGGACTGCAAGACGCTTATAGATACCATTAAAAAGAACCCAAACTCAGTGTGTATAGTTGATTATGTCCAGTTGCTAAAAGACCATAGCAGCAGGACATTAAAGCTAATCATAGATGAATTCTCACCCTGTGAAGAGCTTTGGATAAAACTTTTTCTGGTCTCTTTATGCAACAGAAAAGGTGAAGATGTCCTCTCATCTGGAGTTACCCAAGCCGGAGCAGTCCATGTCACTCATCTTATTTCTCAGGAACGGTTGTGCTGACCTAAATAAATAATGGGGAGTACTGTTTTGATAATATTATTTCCAAGTGTCGTTGACCTCAATCGACACTTTAATGGGGACTGCTTTTAAATAATGCTTGGCAGCTTTAATCATGTACTTCTCTATGTGCCTGGTTAACATTTCGACATCTGATTTATGGCACTCAACAACGATTTCATCATGGACAACCATGACTATCTTTGTATTAAATGGGGTCATCTTTTTTCCAAGGAAATACAGTGCTTTTTTAAAAATATCCGAAGCAATGCCTTGTATGTGGTGGTTCCTCGCCAACCTGACAGCTTTTGAAAGGGCATCGGGCTTATAGTAATTTTTTCGACCGATAAGGGTTTCTGAGTAACCATTATTTTTAGCCAATTTCGATAGTTCGGCAAATTTTTTATTTACACCTGGAAATGATTTAAAGAATGACTCATAAAAAGAGTTTGCCTCCTGTTTGGTGACATTAAGTTCTCTAGCCAAGCTGATAGGGGGCATTCCATAAAGGATTCCATATACTGCTGCTTTTGCGGCCTTACGCTGTTTATCGGACACATTTTGAGTTGTGAACAGTTTTGCTGCAATCGTTGCAAACAGATCCTCATCATTTTTCAAAATTTTCCGTAATGCTCTGTCTTTACTGATAGAAGCCAGAATTCTCAGCTCTTTTTGGGAGTAGTCAGCGGTGATGATTTTGTAGCCTGGTCGGGCAGAACAGAGCTTTCTAAGCTCTTGGGCCATCCCCTGTAAATTGGGTTCCTTGCAATATATCCGGCCTGTTATTGAGCCGATTTGAGACATGTTTGTGTACACCCGAGAACCATCAATGTGTCTTCGGATAGACTCCGCTGATGAAATTAACAATGATGTCTCTTTGAATTTCAAGAGTTTTACAGCAAAAGGGTGATCTATCTTTTGTAAATTTTTCTTTGATGTCTTGGTGTTTTTGGAAACAGGGGATAAAAAATCAGCCAAAAACATCGCTTAAAAACCAACCGGCACTGCCAGAAGACGCATCTGTGCGACATTGGTGTTAACCAAAGAAAAAAGCTCTTTTTAGCGCCGTTTTTAAGGTATCAATTGTTCCTGAGTTCCCATCTAAAGAACAAACAAAAGTTTCAAGTTTAAACAATTAAATTTTAAAAATGGTAAATCAGGGATAGTTGATGTCGTATCCTATTCAAATTCCGGGGTAAAATCATGTGATGTCAATGACACAATTTCATAACCTACTGTTTTTACTGATTCTAAAAATTTAATTCTTAGAGTTAAACGGCGTTTACCCCTAAATTTGAATAAGATACTTGATGTCCTTAAAACAGGCTATTGATAGATTATGTTTTTGGATGATTTCTTATCTCTTTCGATAGCTTTTCCCTTCCAAAATAAGGATTTCTGAGTTGTAAACGAGACGATCAGCAATCGCTGTGGCAACAGTTGCACCGTCAAAAATATTTCCCCATTTTGCGAACGGCAGATTGGTCGTGATCTTTGTTCCATAATCATTCCCAGGTTCGATGCACAATTTTTCAGGCGAAGTGCTTTAAATTTGGCAATCACATCATCCATCATTTTCTCCTTTTAAGCGCAATGGCATCATAGTCAGCAAGATTGGGTCTTGTCAGCCGGATTTCATTGAGTTCGTTGTTTTTCAAGGTAACGGGCGGATGTATGGTGGGCGGTGACATTTCCTGATGCAGGATGTTTTGTATATATTCCGCCCCGTAAAGTTTATGTTCCAAGGCTTTTCTAAGAGCACAGATAAATGAAGAAGTGCCATAGGCATCGTTAAGGGATAGTAAGCAGGCCACCGTTTTTTTTATGGGCTGTGATGCATCTGCCAGTTTTTCAAGGTAATCTAGAGCTTCCTGGCCCAGGGAGATGAACACCCTGATCTGTTTATCCATAAACAGTCTTTTTCTAAGTTTTTTAACCTGTTCGCTGTGGGAGGGCAGATCAATCCGTCGTTTCTTTTCCCAGCTTCTATGGTGGGTTGCAATCTTTTTTTCCTTGTAATAAATGACCACAGTTCTCCTGTTGGCCTTAAGGATGACTTGCTTGCCCACCAGCCTGGGCGGAACGGTATATATGTTGGCATCAAAACGAATACCAAAATCTTTATATACCCTGAGTGTCTCAGTTTCCCGGAAGTCCGGCAAAGGCTCTGGTAAAGCTCTCAAACTATCCTTTGTAAAAAGTTCCACCGGCCTTTTACCGGTGGTCTGATGCAGTCTTTGATTGGCAGTTGTCTCAAGCCATGACAGCACTTGATGATTCACATCTTCAAGACCAGTAAATGTTCTAAGAGGCCAGAAATTGTAACGTAAATATTTTATACTGCTTTCCACCTTACCTTTCTAATGTGAAGCTTCACATTAGAAAGGTTATGGAAAGCTTAGGATAATGGAAAGTTGATATCAGAATACATCTCTAACGTGCGTAGATATTAATTATTTGCCAACTGAACTCAGAAGCAACTTTCCATTATATTTCCCCTTATTTGCCAAGATTTTTTAACCAGTTCATTAGCTGTTTATCATTCTGCCACGCCGGCATCTTATCCGATATAATGCCATGACTGTTTTTTTCCAGGGCTTTTCTTTTCATTTCTCCATCGACTCTTGCATAAACTTCAGTCGTTTGGATATCGACGTGCCCAAGGAAATCACGTATATAAATCAGGTTAACCCCGGACTGCAGGAGATGCATCGCTTTTGAATGTCTAAAATGGGGAGCTCCCCATTTCAGACATTATGGTGAGTGATATAAAATGGTGAGTGACGACAGCAAACCAGCCAAACAAGCACATTGCTCATCGATTCACTCACCATTTTATCATTGACGGCCAAGCGAAATAAGGAAGTCCATCAGGTTTTTATCATCAGACCAATCCGGGAGTTCAGTTGTCGGCAGGATATCAACATATGCCGCCTCCAGCGCTTTTCTTCTAGTCTCTGTGTCAGCCTTGGCATAAATTTGGGTGCTACTGCAATCGCTATGTCCAAGAAAATCTCTGATGTAGATCAAATTGACTCCGGACTGAAGTAAATGAACGCTTTTGCTGTGCCGGAATACATGTGGCGTGATGGAAAAACGCACGTTGAAATTATCGCACGATTTTGCCAAACCGACATACTTGTTAATGATGTAAGAGATGCCCCAACGTGTAAGCTGCTGTTTCCTTTGGTTCACAAACACATACCGTTCGCCGCTGCTGACTCCGTTGTTGCTCGAACTATACTGTAAATGTGATTCCAAGAGTTTTTTTGTTTTCTCTGTGATTGGAACATGGCGAGTCTTTTGACCTTTACCATGCAAAGTGATTACAGCAAGCTTATCCAATCGTAAATCCTTAACTTTCAGATCAATGATTTCCTGTACCCTTGCAGCGCTGTCGTACAATACGGCCATGAGTGCCATATCCCGAAACCCTTTTTTAGTTGAAGCGTCAGGCATTGACAGCAGCATTTTCATTTCTTCACCAGTCAGAAACGGCACAACTGTTTTTACACACTTTTTATCAGGAATGTTCAGTATCTTCTGAAATTCGAGTAAATTTTTGGGAGACTGTTTTTGTACAAACCTGACAAATGAATGAATTGCCACAAGTCGCTGGTTTCTTGTCGACACAGTGCAGTTCCGTGTAAATTCTATCCAGTTTAAAAAATCAACGATCGTGCTATAGGTCAAATCTTCCATGGACAGGCGCTCAGGAGTGATCGCTTTGGTCTGTTCGAAAAAAGAAAGCAGCAGTTTAAAAGTCACAGAATAAGACTGGATAGTGTGTCGACTGAAATTCTTTTCACCATGCAGATATTTGCCAAGGAAATTTGTGAGGTAATATGGTAAATCAGCTTTCTTCATAAATGATCTCTCCTTCCGGTATAACATATCCAAATTCTGCTTCAACGCGCCGAACGATCTCGGGATACAGATCAGATGTCAATCGTAGATAGTATTGAGTGGCGCGGAAGTCTGAATGTCCCATGTACGCCGACAAGTATGGCAACAAGACAGTTAGGTCGTTTCCATCTAAAACCCATTTTTTAAGGCATTTGACGGCAAATCCATGGCGGAAACTGTGAATTCTAGGGCCTACAGCTGTGTGAGGAATGTCAGCCATAAGCAAATAATCTCTGAAATGATTGTATGCTGTGCTCTTGTCCATTTGGCCCATTGTCCCATTGTGACAACTTGGGAAAAGCCACATTTGACTATCGCTGTACCGATGGAAACTATTCATAAAATTGATAATACGTTTTGTCAGGCTACCAGCCATGGGAATCAATCGATCTTTCATGTTTTTTGCAGCGCGGACTGTGGCGATTCCGGATTCTGCATTTACATCATTGAGAACAAGGTTCAACGCCTCGGAAATGCGTACGCCTGTACCATACAAAAATCTGAACAGCACTGGATCGACCGTATTCCTGTAGGACCTCTGTGCCTGCGGATAATTGTCTATGGCTTTGAACATCCGGCGGGTTTCATTATCCGTAAAGATGTGGGGAACAAATTTGCAGCGTGGAAGTTTCGTTTTGACTTTCGTCACATATGCATGGTGGCCTCTGTCAGCTAGATATACTGCGAAGTTCCGCATCAGCACTTCTTTGTTGTAATGTGACACTGGGCGTTCATTTGGGTCATAGATAAAATCGTTTACAATTTCTTTTGTCAGCATGGTTCCTTCAAAGCCGTTTCTGTAATAAAATGTGTCAAAGTGACGTAAGTAACGTTCCTGGATTTCAAATTTCAATCCGGTTTGCTGCTTGAGTGAAATGTAGTTCTGGGCTGCTTCTGCAAATCCGCTTTTCCATTCATAGACTGTTTTCATCTGCAAACACCTCCTCCGGGTCAAGGGCACATTTGCGCAGCCCTTCAATGTCTATCTTCAGGTATATGCTTGTAGTGTTGACAGACTGATGCCCCAGTGTTTCCGAAATGATGGGCAGAGGTGATTTGATTTCAAGCATGTTCCCCGCCAATGTGCTTCTCAATGAATGCATCCCATGCCGTTGACCTTTAGGTATGTTCAGGCCGGCTTTCAGAATATATCGATGTAATTCTTTGTTAAAGCCGTTATGGCCTCCAAATGCATTAAAAGGTGCTCTGTGCCTCACAAATAGGCATTCGCTGATTGTGATAGGACGACCATTTTGAAGATAGTCGATGATGGCCCAGCCGATGTCTTTTAATAGCGGTAATTCAATGGGTTGACCGGTTTTAGTCATTTTTAAATTTATTGTTTTCCGGTTCCAGTCTATCGACGATTTTTTCAGGCTCCTGATGTCTCCAATCCTGAGACCCAGCCGGATAGCAATCAAAAGTATTGCATAATCCCGCTTGCCTTTAGGATCTTCCCGGTCTATTGCACAGAGTAGTTTTTTAATGTCGTCTTTTGACCAAACATATGGGATCGAAGCATTGCGGGAAGTGCGTACTTTTGGGAGCATTGGGGCTAAATCATTTACGATATATCCTCGTTCATATAGAAATGAAAAAAAATTTCTAAAGACATATAAGAAAACGCCAACATACTTGACAGTTTTGTTTTCTATGGTTTTTAAATAATTTTCAATGTGCCGGATGGTAATATCTGATGTCGATGTAATGCCTTGCGTTGCCATGAACATTATCAACCATTGCACTTTTTTGGTGTTTGATTCTATTGTTGCTTGGCTGTATCCACGATAAACCAGTTCTTCACAGAAAGCTTCATATTCAGACTTGAAACATACCGGACAAACAAAGGACGGTTTCGTCCTCCGAACATCAGGGTGAAATTTTCCATCTTGCAGATAACGCAGCAATAGGAGCAATGGCCGCATACGGTAGTCGACCCTGGCATTTGATATGACACACTCGAAGCGATCAAAACGCTTGCCAGTTTTGGTGTGCACGTATTCCAAACAGATTTTTTCATCAATCCTGGCAATACAGTTTTTTGACAAATAACGTTCGAATACATTGTATGCGTTTTCATAATTTTTAAGCCTGCCCGGTGAAGTCCCCTGCAGTCTCATAGATTCCATGATAGCTGAAATTGCACCATTTATGTCTTGATTTTCTACCATAATCATCCTCCTCGTATTGAAGTTAATATTCTAACTTGCTTTACAAGAATGATTAAATCCGAGACTTAGCAATTAAAAAAGGAAAATGGGGAGAGTTTTGTTTCTGACACCGACTAAATGGCTGAATTCACAACATCGTTCTCAATCACTCACCATTTTATATCACTCACCATAATGTCTAAAGCAATGGGGGGATACTTTTTTCGGAAACAATTCGGGTGATTCTTTTATTGCGATGGTAACATATTTTTTTACAACATACGCAACTCCAGCTCTGGTGAGCTTGTTTTTTGACCGGTTGCTGAACAAAGGGTAATCGAACGTATGGGGAGCCAATAAGCGATTCTCTTTCAGATACGACTTTAAAAGCTCCGTCATCGGTTTCATTAAAGGAACGATCCTTGTTTTGTTTCCTTTTCCCGTTAGTTTTACAGTAGGCGGATATGTGGTTCTGATATCTCGGACTTTTATATCAACCAATTCTTGAACTCTGGCACCGGAATCATAGAGTAAACTTAGCAGAACCATATCTCTGCGTCCTTTTTCAGTGCAGCAATCCGGTTTTGCCAACAAAAACTTTATTGCTTCCAGTGTGATGTACTCAACAGATACTTTTTTCTTTTTTTTCATTGGAATTGATAGTATCTGTTGTGCTGGATGAATAAAATCAGGGCATTCTATCTGCAGATACCGGCAGAAAGAATGTAATGCTGCCAAACGCACGTTTCTCGTTGACGCTATGCACTTTCTGGTTTTCTCAAGCCACTCCAAGTACTCTTCAATCAGTTTTCTGTCTAAGTGCTCAAGGGAAAACTTTTCCGGTTTGATGTTTTTATTTTTGGAACAATAATCAAGAAACAGGCTAAATGTGTCTCGATAAGACATGATGGTGTTCTGACTGAGCCCAAGAATTCCCGGGAGATATCTGGAAAGGAAATTGGTCAGATAATAAGCGAAATTAGTTGGTTTCATCTCATCTCACCTCCGGGATCACAAACGCACATATTTTAGATACCTTATCAATCAGTTCAGGATAGACCTCCACGGTTAACCTGACATAGCGTTGTGTCGCTCCGACTGAACTATGCCCCAGATAGGTAGATAAAATCGGCAAAGCGGTATACAGATCAATTTTTTCTTTTACCTGCTTTGCCAACGTATGGACACAAAACGTATGGCGAAAATCATGAAGTCTTGGCCCTTTTCCTTTGCCGCCATGGGAAATACCAGCTTTCCATAACAATTTGCGATAATTTTTGTATACGTGATCACGTTTCAGCGGACTACCTGCTTTGTTTCTGAAATAATAATCATCCGTTCGATTATTTTGATTGAATAGATCGTGGTACGTGATAAACATGCTTGCCAGAGATCCGGACATCGGTACCAGTCTATCCTTGTTGAATTTTGATCCACTGATAAACAGTATGCCGTTATTAAAGTCAACATCGGATATTTTAAGCCGACATGCTTCTGATATTCTCAGTCCGCAGCAATATAACAGACGAAAAAGCAGGGGAAAACTGTGATGTTTATTTGATCTGGAATGTGGAAGGATAGAATCTACAGTCTGGAAAAAACGCTCAATTTCCTCATGGGTGAAAATGTAAGGGATATATTCAGTTCTTCTGACTTTACGGTTTTTGATGGGCAGATATGCTTCGTACCCTCTGATTTGCAGATATAATGCAAACTGCCGAATATTACTGACACGATGATCCCATGTTTTTACCGATTCGTTGCTTCTTTTTGCTGTCCAAGCCAAAACAAGTTTTTTATTCAAGCACTTGTTTTTAACTTTGTGATTTAGGGTATATTGTGAAAATCTAAAAAAATTATCTCGCTCAGTATCATATTTATAACCAAGAGCCCTTTTGTGTTGAATAAAATCCTCAAGCAGTTGTTTGAACTCCCCTACGAAGGGTTTTTCTTTTTTTGTCATTAGAACACCTCTTCACCTTTATTCCAGGAAAAAGAAGTAGGTACCAAGGAGCACGTTCTTAATTGCTTTACATCAATTTTTAAATAAGCCGATGTAGATTGTGTGTTACTGTGTCCCAAGACTTCAGAAATAATTGGTAAAGGAGTGTTCTCCTCCAACAGCGCACTTGCCAAACTGTGCCGAAGTGCGTGGGGGCCATGTTTTTTTCCATTCTGCATGCTGATACCGGCATTGCGCATATGTTGTTTAACGACGCTATGAAGAGTGGGGGCTTGAAGTTTTCCAACAGGAGGAGTTAAACGAAGAAAAACTTCATTATCGGATTCACATTCTGGTCGTGCATATTTCAAATAGTCAATGATTGCCAGGCCTACATCATGGAGCAATGGGAGGACAATCGGCTTTTTTGTCTTTTTCTGGAGTAATTCGATGGTATTCTTTTCCCACTTCAAATTATCAAAAGACAAGTCGCAGATATCTTGTGCTCGAAGCCCCAGCCTTGCAGCGATCAGGATAATGGCATAGTCCCTTTTTCCTTTGGGGTTACCCCGGTCAATCGACTTCAGAACTTTCTCCACATCCTCTTTCGGATATGCTGAAGGAACTTTTGTCTGCTGTCTGTACCCATCACGGGGAACACTATAGGCGAGATTCTTAGAAACGAACCCATTTTCAAATAAATAATGAAAGAAAGTACGCAAAGAGCACAGAGTACAGTGAATTACCGAGGGCGAATAGCGGATAAATGTCTCTGAAAAACCTAAAACAACAGCCTCGTCCATATCACGTATATCGACAATACCATGGCTGTCCAGGTAATCTGAAAACCTGCTGAGATATATTTCATAGGATTGCAGTGTGTCATTCGATAACCCGTCTTTTCTCTTTTTATCAATATATCCCTGAAATATTTTTTGGAATTGTGGACTATATGTTCGTGGTTCTTGCCTTTTTCTGGGAAAGATCATCCCATGGAGGAAATAATCTGAAAGAATGTTGATAGCCCTGGTGCAAAGCTTGCTTTTTTTCGAAAGCTCTTTGTAAACTGTAATACCGTATTCGGCTTCCAAAAAATCCAGTCCTATTTTGGCTGAATAGGTCGATGTGTTTTTCTTTTTAGAATATTCTGTCAATCGGTTCCATACGGTGGTGAGTCCTCGTATATATGAATCTGAATAGCAGCGTTTTTTCAATTCTCCTTTAACTGCATCAATCAACATACTTATCTCAATCTCCTGGTATTCTGTCATCCTACCTCCAATCTGTGTTTCAAGTTTTAAAAAAGAGACCAACAAAAAAACATGAGGTATAATGTAAAGACAAAAATCCAGAAATGTTTAAATAATGTCGAAGTTTATGTATGTTGCGAATTAAAAAACCGTTAACTTTCCATTATCCTGAGCTTTCCATAACCTTTTTCATGGGGGGCACGGATATTACAGGCCACCGGGGTGATGCTGAACTGACGTAAAAAATCCAGAAATGATTCATTAAAGCGGATTATAGAGCCTGCTCGCTCAGTTACGGCGGTCAACATATTATCCACCAAAACCTCTTTGGGAGTTCCTCGAAAATACCGGAAAGCATCAACCAGGCATTGATGGAGCGTTGCCTGGTTCTGACTGTGAGTAAAAGATACATGCAGCATGCGGCTGTAAGATTCAATAACAGCCAGAGCATATAATTTTCTTGAACTGTTTCCATATGTCAGACTGCCGAAATGGCCCCAATCCACCTGCATCTGTTGGCCTGGTTGAGACTCAAATCGAATAAATGCCTGTTTTTGAGGTTCTCCTCGCAATTGCCTCAAATAGTCCCGTACAATGGTAATTTCTCCATCAAAACCTTTCTCCTGTATGATCTTTAAAATCACAGGCGCCTTTACCTTTGGGTATTGTTGGACAGACTCTTTGATTATTTCCTTGAAAGGATCTAATTTTGAAACTCGCCCCGGTCTTTGCTTATCGTTGATCTCGGGATGTTTTAAATATTTACTGACCGTACCTCTGTCCAGGTTCAATGTAGTGGCAATTTGCCTGATGGAAAACTCCATATCCTTTAACCGGTGAATTTCAAAGACTATTCGCTTGTCTATCATTGCCCCTCCTATATTTTGTGTGGACTTGAAGGCAGGGAAAGTACCTGAAAAAGGGTACCATCATACACGACCAAATTTTTATGGATTAAACAGTTTCTGGCAAAGAGATAATCATCCTCCTTGAGGGTCAATATGGAACAGATACGTTCGGCGCCATAAAAAGAAAGACCGTTTTTGTCCGAGACCAATACAAGAAACAAGTATAATGCCAATTCATGCCGGGTTAATGTTTGAAGAAAACCGTCTGTCAAGAAACGGTGCGGGATAAAACAAAAACTTTTGCCGGGTGTTCGGACCCGTTCAGGGACAAGTATTCTTTTTCTAATCATGATAACCTCCTGGTTTATTGATGATTAGGCTTTTTTAACACATAATTTTTCCTGTGTCCCCGGCTTCATCTTTGCAATTATTCTGAACATGCCGGTGCTGTAGTAATAAAAATTTTTACCGGGTCCATCTTTGCAACGGTGGGAATAAGCCAATATTGCCCAGAAAGGCTTTGATTGTTGGATTTCCCCGCATCCATCTTTGCAATTCCGATGGTTTTGGAGGCAGTTGCTCTGTGGTTCCTGATTTTTTGTAAACACCGGTTTCTCTCGGTTTTTTCAGGATTTCGCAGTCTATAATTCTTCCAGTAATCAGGATTGTTGAAAAGCCATTTCTTCTTAGCCATATCTTGGTCTTTTTGATATTCCGGGTCAGTTGCCATCTTCTTTTTCTGCCACAGGGCTTTCCTGGCCCGCTGACAACCTGGCTCTGAACAAAATTTCTGCAATTTATTTCTTGGAACGAAAAACGAGTTACAGCAAGGACAAAGTATAGGCTCCATAGCTCCTCTCCACAGTCAAATATCATTGAGTATGAAGCGGAATTATATGGAAAAAATCAGATTTGTTAAAATTTCATTTTTAAGTGAAGAAAATTGAGGGAAAGAAATGAGTAAGGCTGGATTGGTGTCCCTGAAATTGGCTGGAAAAAAATCCTTTAAAATGGATGGGAATTAAATCCCTGGTAGCAGGATGTAAATGGTCTTGATGGAAATCATTATTTTTATAATCTAAGTTAGGGTAGAGTAAAGCCAAAATTGAAAAACAATAGCGTGTGTCTTTTTGAGTTTTAAGTAAATCATCTATATAATCATCGCTTACATCGCTGATTCTTTTGATTTCCTTATTAATTTCTTTATTAGGAAAATTATCATTTTTATCAGTAATGTATTCTTTTTCGATATCAGAAGTAAATGCCTTGCGTGACTGCTGAAGCACTGTATCCGGTTGACCGCCAAAAACTCTACGAACAATCATACATAATAACCATTGTTTTATTTTAATTCTTTCAGATTTGAATTGCTTTTTTTTGTGAAAATCTTCGTAAATGGAATGGTGATATAGATAGTATAAGATTGGTAATATTGCATTATATGATGTCAATGTAAAATCGTTAAGTCCGAATACATGCATGAGGTCAAATAACGAAATTATAGAATTTCTGATATTTTCCCAATTGTCCTCTATTTGTTGGATAAAATTATTGTTGAAGTTGGTTACTTTGAAACGAACATCTTTATGATATAGATACAGGAATGATCTTAGGATAAAATTTTTATCAATATTGAAACCTTTTGATCTGATTGAATCGACAACGTTGTTGATTTCGGTTCTTGCATCTTTTTCCCAGTTTGCAATGGTAATAGAAAACAATATGTCTGCAAAACTAAGTGGTGTACCACCTGAATTAATGCGAATAAATATATTAACTGCTTTATCAGGATTCTGATCGTCTTCTTCATAAAAATTGATAAATGGTTCATTATGAATTTTTTTATCAAGTTTTCGTAAAATCTTTTTACAGCTTTTTGGCAATTGGTGTTCTTCAGTAAAATCATCAAGATCATAATCATCGCTTTTGTGTAGAGATAAAATTCTACCTACTTTAAACCATTGACGAGATTTATCATCAACAAAATAATCGACTTCTTTAGAAACAGCCTTATCAATAAACAAAAAATTGTATTCCTTATCCGACTCTTCTTCTCTATAAGTTTTTGAAATTTCTAAATATAGATGACGTGTAGGAAAACTCTATTCGCTATATGAATAGGATCTTCGATATTCCTTGTATGCATAGCTACCGCATAATCCAATGTATAAAGCCGTTAATCGTTGTTGTCCATCAAGAATTGAATGAAAATCATTAATTTGATTTGTCTCAAAAGGATCATTATGAATTTTGTGGTATTGTATGTATTTATCAAGGAATTTATAAAAGCGGAATTTTGATTTTGAATCACCTCTGACTTTCCAGAAAAGCATTGAACTTATAGGATAATCTCGTGTTCGACAGTCGTAGGTATACAAAATCTGAAGACGTGCGTCAACAAAGGGATACAGCCGTCCGCAAAAATGGTGTAGTGCCTACAAAATTAAGGTGTTTTTTTGATGGATTTTATTCTATTAGGAGGGGCTATATTGAGCGTTTTCAGTATATTACGTTGAATTTTTGTCAATTCTGTGTGCTGTAGTACACACTTTTTTTTATGCAAAAATTTTCCCAGATGAAGTCGTTCAAGCTCAGTACGGATTCTATCCCAGGTCATGCCGGTTTTGACCTCTGCTATGCGAACCAGCAACAATGCCAGCCAGCAAAGCAGGACGTGTGAGCGGATGCGGTCATCCTTTGTATGGTATATCGGCCTCAATCCGAGGGTGCTTTTGATGGTGCGAAAAGCCCTCTCGACTTCCATGAGCTGCTTATAGCCCAAGGCGACATCTTCTGCTGAGAGGCTCTTATCGCTGGTGCTCAATAAGTATTTCCCGTCCAGCTTTTCTTCTTCCTTGACCTTGGCACGTTTTGTTTTCAGTTTACCTGACTTGAATTCCTTGAGATACCGCCCCATCGACCTGTGAGATAGAAGCTCATGCTTCATTCTTTCCTTTTTTTTTCCGGTATACTTCTCAAACGCATCAAGTTCAATTTGAATACGCTCAAGGTTTCTCTCACGTACCTGTTTATCATACTTAGCCTGCTCCGGGTTATACGCAATAATGAAACGGCGGCGGCCTGAGCCTTCACCCGCAAAGACTTCCTTGATATGAAGATTTTCCTTGATGACCTTGAATCTACCCCCTCTGTTCAAGGCTTCCATATTGATATTGGTACCCCGGAGTTTTTCACCAAGAATATAGTTGCCACCGGCCTTTTGGAGAATGCGGCGGTTCTCCTCGCTGGTCATGCCGCGATCCATGGCCCAGATGACATTACCGAGTTTCCAGTCGTTCATATCCCGTTGAACCTGATCGACACATTTAGCATCGTTCTGATTACCTGGCAAGACCCAGCACTTGACAGGGATACCCTCCCCGCGTCACCGCAAGTCCAATGGTAAGCTGGGGCAGGTTATCTCTTTTGTGCTTTGACTTGCCATAGGCTTTTAACTCTGAATCTCCTGGTTCTTCAATTTCAAAATATGTGTTTGTCGTATCAAAAAATATCAGATCGACAGTAAGATTCATAAGATTGGCTGTGGACCAAAATACGGTTTCTTGAAAAGCATTTTCATGCTCAAGAAGGAAATCCATGCTGCGGTACAGGTGCTGTACCTGAATGTTGTTTTCATTATCCAGGAAAACATCTTTCTCCGCCCACTCTTCGACACCTAACTTGGAACAAAGCGCCAGTGCTCTGTTTGCCACCATTGCGAAGATAGCAGATGACACTGGAATGCTGAGTGACCGGTTTTTCAAAAGTTTTGTGATGCAGTTATCAATGCTCAATTGCTCCCACAGCCCTCTGAGCAGGAACGCTCCACCCGCGGGGCGGCTGGATATGAATTTGAGATCATGAGCTTCGGCTTCAAGCTCAAGAGCATCTTCAGGGCTGACAAATCGGCAAAGGCTGCCCACAAGACGCTTGATAGCAGACATGTCTAACTGATCCCGACGCCCGAAGGAGTAGATCACCTCAGCCCGGGAATACCCTTTTTCAGGATGTCTGGAGTTGTGGGCAAGCTGAATATATTCAACTTCCGACCCATCTTTATTTTTTCGTTTTATTGTGCGTACATACATGCCCACTATAAAAACATGTATTTTATTGTAAGTCAAGGCAAATTAATAGGTCCGTGTGCCTACATATTTTGAAGCAAAAAATTAGTTTTTCGTTGATTTTATTAGGATTTTAGGCTATTTTTCAAAAAAATGATCCTACAACTGTCGAACACGAGATAATATTTCATAATTGAATCAAATAATTTTTCGACTTGCTCTGAACTCCATACAAACTCTCGCTGAAATGAAGGCAATAAAAATTCTTGACGGTTTATTTTGTCAATAGCTTGTTGAATTGTTATAGGAGATTGGAAGCCTGACATATTTTTAACCTCTCTTTGTGTTTATTATTGTAATATTTGAATATTTTACATTAAAATTCAGCTACCTAACGGGGAGCTGAGGGGCCAGGCTTCTTAAACCCCAAAACTTCCCATAAAAAGATAAATTTTCCTGAACCAGGGACTTCCGAAAAGCCGCGCAGTAAGCCTGGTCCCTCTCCAGCGTTTTGTTAGCAAAATTATTATAACTATTTCTTATTTACATGTAGCTTTAGACACAGATTCAGCAAAACTTTTACTAACAACGATGTAAAAAAGAGAGGAACCCGCAGTTGCTGAAGCTACACATTTAGAAGTACAATCAGTATAGAGCGCCTGTAGGTAGCAAACATCATTTTCAAGCGTTCCTGATATTAATATTGGAATGTTGTCATGAGTTACAGTTTTTAAATTTGTTGTACGTGCGATTGTTTTTTTGAAACAATGGGAATAGTCACCTTTACCATAATCTTCAACGACCTCCCCCATCCCTCTCCCGGTAGTAACTTTTAGCTGGTTTAATTTAAGCTCAACTGAAGAATTAGAAGTCCTATAAAAACCTATACCTTTTGCGGTTGTTGATAATTTAGCACAAGATCTTGCCCGTTGGTCAACCGCACTGTTTTTTGTAAGATACACTTCAATTTTGTCACTGTTTATAAGACGGTCTATTAGGACAAGGTCATCCTGGGTTGTAGGTCGTTTGTCTTGTGATGTAGCATGGTTGGCTATGGTGCAAATGAAAATTGTTACCATCAATATTATAGAAAAAATCTTGTGCATTAAAGTTACTCCTTTTGTGGGGGATATTTTTGCAAATTGCTAACGGTAAGCTCAGGGGCGCCGCCAACAGCCTCAGATCAAGCCACTCCCGTTCACGGCGTCCCCTGGAGCAAAATGTTGTGGATCAAATGTTAACCAAAAAATTTTTCATAATCATCGTGATTACCAATCCAAAACCACGTCACCGTATCTCCATCAAGTACCCCTATCGCTCTATAATTGAGTGTAACTCTTGCTGACCAGATGTTTTCAGATGTATGGATACATTTGAAATGCAGAGAAGGATAGAATGGATTTTCAAGCCATAGATCATACTTTTTTCTCGCCTGATTTTTCACATACTAATCAAGTTTTCTGTATGCCTCCCCAAAAAAGAGTAGAGCGTGCTAGATTTCATAGCTGGCTGATGTCCATAGGTTGTGATTTGCCTTCCGATATTTCTTTTCTGGCTTTCTGCGCAGCAGCGGCAAGGCCATTTTGAATTCTTGAAAATGCGTTATTCCATTTCGCTTCATCCCGCATATCATTTATATATTCTCTCATGTGCTCCAACGCACGTTCTCGCAAATGCTCCGGCAATGTTTCAAATAGTTTGACCATGGTGACAGTAGCTGCTGAATCCATATTCCTCTCCCTTCGGCATGATACTTGATCCATTAGTTCTGACCAAAATCAGATAGTTTCCAAAGCATATCCCCGTCGCTTTCACCAGCAAATTCAAAGTCTGCCCATAAATCCATAGCACCAAATGGGCTTTGATATTGAAGAACAGGGATGTGTAAATTTAGTTCAGGTGATATGGTAGCGGGGATTGATGAGCCGTTTGAGCAATCGTTACAACCAGAATTATAACCTTCTTGTCTTGCATTATCTAAATCAGATTGAGTATACCCTCCGAGCCATCCACATGCTTCAGGATTATTTGTGCAATATTGCTTACCTGCTTCAAACTGTGCATCAAGATCATTTTGAGTAAAACATGTTGTATTATATTGTCCGGTCACCTCAAGATTGTCAATGGCCCACCACCAATCATTGCCGGCGTCAATTAAGCCGAATTCCAATACCATATTGGTCGCCCCGGCCGGATTGTGTAAGGCGTAGGTTAATGTTTCATTGTATCTATCGTCGTCGTCTTCCCAACGGAAAATTTCAATTTTAGCACCATCATTATAGGCGACCATTAGTGTGGCAGTTTGATTGGCATATCCACGCCAGCTTGAATCGAAAGTGAGATAAACAGTATCCTCGCTAATTCCATCAAGTGAAATGGTAGGAGTACTTAGGAAAGTATTATAAGTACCAGGGTCATGTGATTCATCATCCCATTCGTCTGGATCAGCAACGGCGATGACTCCGTTGCCATTGGTAAAATTGCCACGTTCCTGACCGTGAGTATCTACCCAAAATTGCCAATCTGAAAAGCTCCATCCACTCCATTCAGGCACACCGCCGTCTGGTAAACTACTATTGTCAATAGACCAGCCAGTTGGTGGATTATGGGTAAAGTCGACACCATCGCCGTGGCTTTCCCAAATGGCCGGTTCCAGTGGCAGGCTATCAAAGTTTTCCGAAAAAAGAATTTTGTCCGCCTTGACAGCAGTTGGTAGTATCATCAAAATCATTGACAAAATAATGATTGCCACTGTTAATTTTGAAGCTCTAAAATCTATTTTTCCCTCTTTTTTTTGTTTCATAAAGTTAAACTTTTTCATTAAATACCCCCAAATAATTTTTGCAACGCTGCTAATCAGCGGCGCGGCTTTTTGCGTCCGCTGGATTAGCCTTGTTAGCATTTTTAAGGTTTTCCGTTTCGATTAGAAAACCGAACCATTTCAGCAACTCATCCTTAATAAATTCAAGCTCTGCAGATAAATCATACTCATCTAAAATATATCGAGAATCTCTCAAATTTGCCTTATGTTCTGACATGGGTAAAATTGAAAACAACTCTGTCAAATATGCTTGTGATTTAGCATTACGACCGAATAACTGAAGTTCCCATCCTTGTGGTGAAATATATAAATCAAACGCTATAGAATGATCAGAGAGTATAAAGTCATGAACCAAACAAGATTTTGCATATATCCACTGTCTTTCGCATTGAGCTGGTTTTGGAATAATATCTGACAATTCTCTTACTTTGGTGACAAGCTTTGAAACAAACTTATTTCTTGCATTGAGGAGTGCGTTTACTCTTTCTTCATTCTCTATGAAAAACTGGTCATTTTTGTCTAATTCCATATTCTCACCGTTTAATTTGTCAATCGTACTCATAAAGTCAATTAGGTACAAAACCCATTTTTGAGATGATGTGTTAACATAGCTGCCCAAACGCTCTCTTATCTTCGCCCAAAATTCTTCATAGGTAATACTTACAAATCCACAACTCTCTTGTTCTCTTCTTACTCCAAGAATTATTTTAACGGAGGATAATTGGTTAGGTTTAGCCCAGTCATCAATCGAATTGCTATAATCGTTAAGATCGTTGTGTAGGTGGTGAAATATTTTGTTTTCAATTCCTATTATTTGATTATCTGTTTCAATGACAATATCAAGTCTCCCGCCTTTATTGGTTGAGACCTCACGGTTTATCTGAAAATTGTCTTGTTGAGATTCATTTCCACCGGCAAGATTTATCAAAGATGAAAACAGCAAATTGCCCAAACCATGTTCATTATTCGGATTGAGATAGAAGGCTAAGATATTGCTGCATACATTTTCATAGTGTGGATAACCTGCTATATCAAAAATGCTTTCGCTTTTTTGTGTATCTGGAAGCGACCTATAGCGCTCAGCAAAATTGATACACCTATGCTCACATAAATTGATACGCCAAGCAGTGGCAAGAGATTTTCTGCACAACCGACAAAAGCAAAAATAAGAACAAAAAGAAACTCCTGCGAAACTATGAAAAAGATTGCAAAAAAGAAGTGAGGGGAATAACTATTGGGTTGAACAAAGATCTTTTAAAAAGATGCCCAAGAGAGATTCCCCTTGCAGATACCTTATCATATAAAGGTCAATTTACAAGAGTATTATGATACTTTTGATGATTGGTTGATTCCTGATTTTTCAGACAAATGCCCTATTTGTGATGGAGTTGATTGCGCCTGCTACCTTGGCTGCTACACCCGAAAAGCAATTTGTCCCATAACAGGATTCTCTGTACCGGACTTGCCTGTTTTACGTTTTTTTTGTCGTCGAAAAGGCAATGCTATAATATGTGCTCATGTGACGTTTTCTTTACTTCCTCTTCTGCTTGTTCCTTACCGTAGTTTATCTCTCAAGTTCATGGTGCTGGCGGTATGGATCAGGGTTAGCGATCACCTGAGTCTAACTGATTCCCTGGAAGCCATAGAGAACGAACTGAATCATCTGCAGGATATTGCAGATTTCATCAATATCAGTACCCTGCTATCATGGGAACGAATGATCCTGGCGGGCGGGAAGCTGCTTATGTCATCCAATACAGCTCTGGCATCGGAAATCCAATATGTTCAACTACAAGACAGCCAAGGGTTACTTCAGTTTTTAGAGGCAATCATTCACCATAGATCCAGGATCAGTGATCATTCTATACGAGGTCCGGATGCATTTGCCCTGGATTTTTATCAACAGTGTGGTGGCGTTGAAAAGAACGCTCCATTTTTGTTTGGCCGGGCATCACAGCACAGATATTAACCGTCGGCATTCCCCACAGGTGAAGTGCGCACAACAATTGATGATAGTTCTGTCATAGCTGTTCGGCTGTGATTTGTTTCTTCTCTTTTTTCTCTAAAGTATCATATTTTCGATATCCCTCCCATTCTCCCTTCTTTTCACACAGGCTTACAATCAATCGATTGACGTTTAGCGTATATTCCAATGGAACGGAATAATTTACATAGGCGGATATCATGGTTGAGATGATCGAAATTATAGATCTGGACTTAAGATACGAAAAACTGAGGGTCAAATCTAAAAAATCCGAACGGGCATTGCTTGCCTCCATAATAGAGAATGGTATTCAAGAAGTACTCAAAGGAGTCAGTCTTGAAGATGGCACCAAAGTTCTTCTGGATGGATTCAAGCGGTACCGTTGTGCAAAAAAGCTCAACATAGGGACGGTTCCCTATGCGGCACTCGGTGGCGATGAGGCATTGGGGATTATCAAACTGGTCCGTGCTTCATTAGAACGTCCGCTTACAATTTTAGAACAGGCCAAAATGATAGATGAGCTTGAAAAAGCCCATGGCATGCTCCACAGGGATATTGCCGACCTTCTCCAGAAAAGTAAGGCCTGGGTAAGCGTGCGTGCCGGCATTATCCGTGAAATGAGTCCGTATGTAGCCAAACGGGTATTCAATGGAGACTTCCCGGTTTATTCATATATGTACACCCTGCGAAAGTTTATACGTATAAACGGCATTTCAAAATCTGAGATTGATGAATTCGTAAAATCAGTTGCCGGAAAAGAGTTAAGCATCCGAGATATTGACCTGTTGGCCACCGGTTTTTTCAAAGGATCTCAAGATTTTAAGGAGCTCATTAAACAGGGGAACATTGCCTGGGGATTATCCAAACTGAAAGAATCAGCCGCCCAAACACCGGAGTGTACGAGTGCAGAGCAAAAAATGCTCAAGGACCTGGAAATCTTACAGCGGTATATGCAAAAAATCACCTACAGGGTCAAGGATGACAAGCTGAATAATGATGCGTTCCATGCTCAGGCAGGGCTTCTTGTTCAGGAAATTATCAAACTTATGGAGCACTTCAGCCTTGCAATGGAGATGTTGAATGATCGATGCAAACAAGCGTAAAGCAATTTTTCTTCTTCATAATGAAGGAATGGGGATTCGGGAACTGTCCCGCAAACTCAACATCAGCAGTAACACTGTCCGGAAAATCATTGAACAGAAAGGTGAACAGCCTGAAATTAAACGGCCGGATAAAATTCATGTTGATCCCGTGCTTCTTGGGAAACTTTACAAAAAATGTGACGGTTATGCCCAGAGAATCCATGAAATTCTTGAAGAAGATATGGGCATTGCCATTGGATACTCCACATTGACACGGAATTTACGGCAACTTGGCCTGAGCCACTCAAAAAATGAAAGGTGTGACCAAAAGCAGGATATCCCTGGTGAAGAGATGCAGCATGACACATCCCCTTACAACACTAAATTTGGAGAAACCCGGTTCAAAGTTCAGGGCAGCCTTATTTATATGAGGTACTCGAAAGTGAAGTATCTGAAATTTTACCGTTCTTTCAATCGATTTGCCATGAAATGCTTTATCCATGAAGCATTGACCTTCTGGAAGTATGCCGCCGGGATATGCATTATTGACAACACCAATCTTGCCCGCCTTCGGGGAACCGGCAAAAATGCTGTTATCGTGCCTGAAATGGAGCAATTTGCCAAGCAATACGGCTTTAAATTTGTCTGCCATGAAGTTGGACATGCCAATAGAAAAGCAGGTAATGAAAGAGGTTTTTATACCGTGGAAACCAATTTCTTCCCGGGCCGAAGTTTCAAAAGCCTGGAAGATATGAACCGGCAGGCCTTTGAGTGGTCCACCATGAGGATGGCGAACAGACCGGTAAGCAAAAGCAACCTGATTCCGGCACGGGCCTTTGAGTATGAACAGACATTTCTTGTAAAAATACCGCCCTATGTAACGCCCCCGTATATGACCCATGAGCGGGGGACGGACCAATATGGATATGCCGCCGTCAATGGTAATTTTTACTGGGTTCCCGGCAAAACACGATTTGACGTCAAGGTACTCGAGTTCTGCGACCATATGGAAATCTATCACCAAAGAAAAAAACTGGCTGACTACAAAATCCCTGCTGACGGCGTCAAAAATAAAAAAGTCGGACCCCAAGGAGGAGCAGCGCCCAAACATCATCCCCGGAATCGGAAAAAGCCCACGGCAGGAGAGGAACGTATATTGCGCAATGCAGCCCCTGAAATTGACGATTACCTGAATTTTATCCTGGTGATGAAAGGCAAAGCCAGGCACAGTATGATCCGGCAACTGTACAGCTTGTATAAAAAAACGCCCGTTGATCTGTTCATCAGAGCTGTTCAACGGGCATTGAAATACAGGGTCAGTAATTTTGCCACCCTTGAAAATATTATCCGCCTGTTTTTAAGGCAGTCAAATTATGAAATGCCGTTACCCCGGACAGATAATACGTTTATAAACAGACCGGCATATCTTGAAGGTCAATTCACAACAGATCCGGATTTGTCAGTTTATAAAAAGCCTTCAGACGGCAACAATGATACGGAGGAATAAATGGACGGAAAACTTGAACAAAAGCTGAAATACATAGGTCTTCGAGGGGTACTTGCCAATTGGGATCATTACATGGAGATTGCTGAACAAGGTAATTTCTCGCCGGTTCGTCTACTTACGTACGTTGTTGAACAGGAATTTAAAATTAAACATGAAAATGCCAGAAAAAGAAGGATTGTCCATGCCAGAATCCCGGAACCATATGAGATCGAGACGTTTCCTTTTGACAGGCAGCCAAAGTTAAATAGGAAGAAGGTTCTCTCGATCTATGATTCTTTCGATTATATCCTAAAACAGCATAATATCATCTGGATCGGCCCGACAGGTACAGGTAAAACCGGTTTGGCCACAGCCTTTCTCACCCAAGCGATAAACAAAGGATACAGAGGGAAGTTTATTTTGTTCCCGGAACTTGTGGAAACCCTCTATCAATCCATTGCCGATCACACGGAATCCAAAGTCTTGAAGACCTTTGCATCTTACGATTGCCTGCTGATAGATGAGCTGGGGTTTATAGAAATAGAACCTGTACAGGTTGGGTTGTTTTTTACTCTGATGCACAAACGGCATAAGACAAAATGCACCCTGATCACCTCAAATCTCGGGTTTGAAGAATGGGAAACTTTCTTAAAAAACGCCCAGTTGACAGCAGCACTCTTAGACCGCTTAACGGAATGCAGCCATGTAATTAATATGAAAAATTGCGTGAGTCTGAGATCAAAACTGGAAGCAGTGTAGTCGGTGAGATTGGTATGGCTTCACCTCGTTATACCCGCCAGCATCTGTTCACCCTTCGAAATCACATCCCAATAGACAGGGTAATTGAAGCTCTGTCCATCCCCTTATCAAACCAGACAGGAAAATATCGGTTCAGTTGCCCCGTCTGCAATGAACAGAACACCGGGGTTAATCCGAAAACCAATCTGGCACGATGCTTTAATTGCGAAAAAAATTTTAATACTATTGATCTTGTAATGAAGGTCATGGATGTCAGTTTTATCCAAAGCGTTGCGTATTTGGAAAAACTGAAAGTTGATACACAGGTACCACCCGCACCAACCACCCATCCCCGGAAAGCCGTCAGGCGTAACGATATGGTTCATATCGGTGATGTTTTTAAGTCCTTGATGCATCCCAAGCCCGACAGCGACATCTTGAATCACCCTCCAGGCGATAAAAATCAAGCCATCACAGATCTTGAAAAAAGGATCTCCGTCCTTGAACACCAGATAACTCAATTAACGAAAAAAATTACACTGCTCCAATTGAGGTAGGCAGTAACTTCTGCTTCAGGGCAGTGGGAAAAACTGCTGGCGGGTTTTTTTTTATTTTTTTTGGCGGGCTAACTGCTTGCCTTTGTGAGCCAACGTATCAATTTACCTGAGTAGAACTGTATCAATTTATCTGAGCGCTATAGGCGACTCAAATTCATGAAGCAACCCCAAAAAATCGTCATAAATACTTTTCATTTATGTCCCTTCGGATGCTAACGCCAAGGTGAGCAGCCACCGGCCGGGAGCTGACGATGCAAAGTGCCATTAACTCCGGTGGTATGCTCCATCTGATTGTTGGGCGACGATAAAAAATTTAATGTGCCTGAAAAGCACAATTTAATCATATCAAGAGGAAGATCGGGCACTTATGCCCACTTACATGGAAAATTATAAATGCAAAACATGTAAACACTTCGAGCGTGGAAAATGGCACAAAGCGGTTGATCCTGATGAATCTGATCAACTCGGAGGCCATTGTAAGGTGCTTGATGGTGTGTTGAAATTAACAAACTCGTTCATGATTTATGATCGAGTTTATATTCAAGAATCTTTTGGCTGTGTGTTTCATTCGGAACTTACAACTGAATAAAAGCCCAACGCCAAAATCAGCGGCGGAGTGATTAGCGGAGTCCGCTGTATTTTGATTGTTAGACGGTCTCAATCCGTTCTTTTTTTCTTCAAGCCTAAAGATAACTCTTTTGCCGTGTAAGGTGGAACTCTGCGATGAAGCATCCTATGGCAATTTGAACATACGGCCTGAAGATCCTTAATACTGACTTGTTCATTTGTATTCAATGAAGATACTACTTTAATGTGATGAGCTTCAATAAACCTTTTTCCAATATCTCCATATGTTTTTTCAAAATCAAACCCACATATAGAACATTCATAAGTTGATAAAGATTTCTTAAATTCTTTAACTAACGTAGAAGAACGTTCCGTTGTTAAATGATTTCTCAACCGCTTTTTCCCTTCTATATCGGAAAAATAAGTTTCAGCAGGGTCATCAAATTTATCAATATATTCTCCTTCAATGTATGCGAACACTTCTTTTTTAAATTGTATTTCTCCTTTTGCATACCATATGTTTCTAAATTTTTTCTTGATTTCAAATGTTCTTTGAGATTCATCCAATATAACACAGTTAGAGATATCAGCTTTAAATAAATAATGGTCTTTTAAAGGTTTTGGCCGATTTTGTAATTCTGCATACATGGCTGCATTTTTATACCATCCTACTATTTTAGAGCCTCCATTAGGATCAGGTGCAATCCAAATAACTGTAATATCATTTACATATTTTGCAGTAGATTTAGCACCAAGATTTGTTAGATCAGCCTTCCAAGAATTAGAAGGTTTAGCCCATCCATAATACTTTTTATCAAACTCACAAAAATTTTGCCACTCGCCAAATCCCCCTCCTTTTTTTTCCTTCCAATTTGCTCCAGTGTATGGAGGAGGATACTGTCCATCATAACGAGGATGCCATGCTATACGAGCAAATATAATTTTGGGCATATGATAAATCTCCTATGGTAAAGATGTCATTTCCTTAACTATACAATTCCTCTTGTAATCACGATTTTCTCAGTGGTTATTTGTTTTAATATTTTATCTTTCCAATACATCATCCAAGCTGATAGATTCATGTTGATTTTCATTGCAGGGTTTATTTATTTCAATATCCAATATTTTTGATGGATGTATTGGGGTCTTAACATAAAACGCACTTTTAAACCTTGTCCCATGCCTACCCTTTATTAAAATTTCGTTTTTCAGGTGGTCTCTTATGATAAAGTTGTCAATTATAGCTAAATCACATATCGCGAATTTATCAGATTTGGGATGACAAATTACTTTATCAATATAAAAGCAAATCTTATCACCATAAATTTTAGACAATTTTTCTTTCTGCCGTTTATTTTTTTCAACATTGTTTCTATCAATATTTGCGAACACTGTGTAAAGAAAATCACGACCATCGATAGCAGTATCGTTAATATCCACTTCGACCTTAATAACTATGGGAATTGTATGGTCACTTGTTAAATTATGCTGGAAGGCATAGTAGTTAGCACCTATCTTATCAGCAAAACAAATCCCTTTATTCCCCTCTGTGTATTCACGATGACTTCCTTTTTCTGTTTTAACCCATATAGAATTAGGTTCAGTTTCTTCTCTATTTAGATCCTCTTTTTCGAATAAGTGAGTTAAATTTTCTCTTAAGTCTTTCCAAATGAATCCACCCCATTGGCTTCCCTTTGCCCAGTCTAAGCCATTTTGTTTTATATTATCAACAACTTGATTAGTTTTATTATCATTTACTGTAATACCTCGATACAAGTGTATTTTTTTCATATGGTTGCCGCTCGCTTTCCTTTCTGCAACATCTTCAGCGCACGCTAAGCATGTAGTTTGCTTTTACATTATTCACATTAATTTCAGATTCATCAAAGAATTTCTCCGCTAAAAGTTATCAGTAGGGTTGTTTCCTAAAATGTATCATATCCTATGTCTTTTTCATTTTAAAAATTCAAAATTCTGTGTTTACAATTATACATTCAACTGAGTCGAATGACGTTTAACGATAAGCTCAGCGGTTTGCAGGGTGGAGCGCAGCGGAACCCTGCAAATCCGCTGAAGCGTTTGGTTGGGTGGCATCTGAACTTGAAGGTTTAAACTTACCTGTGATACTCCATACTGTTGACTGATGGTCTTCGAATTTTCCCCCAAGGTCGAAACCCACCTTTGATGCCGTGACTTTTAGACCTGCGTTAACGCCAAAATCATCTTCATAGCGCACCGAGAGGGAGAAATTCAGGAGTCCATAGTTTATTCTTCCTTTTGCTATAGTTTGCCAAGTTGGCTCGTGAGGTAGCCATACAAGGTTGTCAGGAATGCATGGTGAGTTGGTACCTGCCAAAGTAGCATGTAGAAGAAGTTCTGAACCTTTCCCGCTTGATCCTCCTGCGTTGGCACCAGCTTCCAAATCAGTTGTCCCCAGCGGAATATTCATTTTGCTGGAGAACTCCTTTGACCAGCCAGAAACGTGTTGCACGGTAATTTCGGTCGCCCCGAGCGCCATCAAAAGTTCAACAGCTTCTGAAAACTTATGCTCAAAAGTAAGCCGATGGAATTCAGCCATTGTATAATAGACAGTCGGATTTGTCGGATGCCCGACATAAAGAACACTATCTCTAGGGTGTCCTGGAGGGAAGGTGAGTGCCTGCGCTTCGCTTCTTCCAATGAGCAGTACGTTCACGCCGCTATCACGAGCACGACTCCATGATTTAATAGCCTCACGAGTTAACTCGATAAGAACCCCTCCAGCCATAAAGCCAACCAAAGGCACCCCCCTCTTAGTACAATTTCTCCTATTCTTGCCCAGTTCACACCCTCTTGTTCAGTCGTTACTTGTTGTTCAGCTTTTCTTGTAGCTTGTGCAACGTCATCGGGCGCGACAACAATAAGTTGGCGGTCAGCATAATCTCTATCAACAAATTCCTTTGTCATTGAATCCTCCAATTATTATGGTCAAGAAAGTTGTTTTAATATCCGTATGGCATTCTTGCCACCCAACGCTAAGCTAACCGGCGCAAAAGGGTGGAGGGAGCGCTAGCGACCGGAACCCTTTTGCGTCCGAGTTCAGCGCCGGGTTATACCAGTTTCATCTATTTGATTTCATTTAAAATTAATAAACAGTTTTCAGTAAAATTTTTGATTACTTTTTGTAGAGTTTCTCTAAATTTTTCTCTGTTAGAAAGACTTTCCATGTTTATTTCTCTTTGGAGGGAATACTTTAAGAGATATGCATCTTCATAGTCAACTGGATTTATAATGTTACATCGCTGTTTCTTAAGTTTATTTGCTTTTTTCTTTATTTGATCAATCCATTTATCAATATATTCCTTCTTTTTATATTTTTGTTTTAAGTTTCCGACATCAATATAGAGATATAAAAATGATGCATCTTCAGGATCATTACCAGTAAACAATGAATTCCATCTCGGTTCATAAGAAAAATATGGTCCTTTATCTTGTTCCACATTATATATTCTGGGATCACACCACCATATAAAGCCTTCTTCGTCATAGACATCAACATTTTCAAACTCAATTTCTTCAATACAACTCTTCATCTCTCTATCAATTAAGGATGGAATATTCGCTTTCGCATGGTTATATATTTCAAGTAATGCTTCAATATCTCGATAATTATTAATAATAAATGATATGTATTTGTCTTTGTATAAGTTCATCAAAATCCTCCAAAATTATTCCCAAGCGTAATAGTTCAAAAAAGCTAATAATGAATATTTTATATCATTATTTTCAGTTGTTATAAGTGCTTTTTTTAAAGCAGAAACCAATTCTGAAACTGCAAATGGTACAAAATGACTGTTTTTTGCTGCTTTACCTTCTGGAGTCAAAAAAATAGCAAGAATATTGTTTTCTGGTATATTTAGTTTTTTACTTCTGCAAATAAGAGTCTCCCATTGTCTATCTGTTTGCCATAACCCATCAATATAAGTCTCTGAACCACCTCTAATTTTGTTCTCAATAAAAATTATGAAATCTGAGCAAACTATTTCTATGTCTGGTATTGTATTTCCCTCATGTCTTTCTCTGTGTAAAATAATATGCGATTTATTCTTTTTTATTAATACGAGAAGCTCCTTTATTTGGGATGGATTATAATCTGTTAAATTTTCAAGAACCTGTAACAGTGGCTTGATTCCTAAATTGTGCCCTTCTTTGGGGTCTAATATTGTAGCAATAGCATCGCTCAAGTTATTTTCATTAGCAATAAAACCAGCTTTTCTGAATATATCGAAATAATGAAGATTTTTTTCTTTAAATCTTGTAATAACACAGTCTGCCTGTATTAATTTTCTCTTTCTATATTCTTGATATGATCTTTTAAGATTAGTCTTAACAAATAATTCCAACACCCTTTCTGCATTTTTTTGATTTGTATCTTTATGGGCATTGAAAGCTATAAGCGATCTTTTCGCCAAAGATAAGGTATTTGAAGAAATCTCCATAAAAAATCTCCTGGTATAACGGGGAGCTCAGCCGCCCGGAACGAGAACCGAGAACTTCCCTAAAATTAAATTCTTTTCGAAAACCAAGGGCTTTCAAAAAGCCGCTAGCTCTCCGGGTCGGCCTGCAGCGTTTTGTTAACCTTCATTGAATTCGTTTAAAATTTCTTCAACGATCTCTTTGTTTCCTTCTCGTAACTGAAAATTGTCTTTTGTCCAAGCATTATCTGGATATTCATAAGAAATAATTTGGCGAAGATAATCTTTTTTTGCGTGTCCAAGTTGATTTGAAATTAGAGCAATAAAATATCCAGCTTGACTTTCATCATCAGCTTCTTCTGCTTTAACAAATTCTTTTTTTAACTGATTCCTTGTTAATAATTTTTGTTTTAACAATGCTGGAAGCAAAACATTTTTTATTCGATTGGAAGAATAATTTGCTTGTTTAAAATATCCTTTTAATAATTCTTTCAGTTTTTCACGAGGATGTTCGCCAGGCTCATCAGACATTTCGATTTTAAATTTCTTTTTGATGGACTTTTCTTTCACAATTTGTTCTGGAATAGTCACTGTCCGAGAAAGAAGTTCTGACCCGTTAGAGGTTTTAGCATAATTTAATATCACGGCATTAACTGACATATCGAAATTTGTAGAAAGCCATTCGATCATTCTTCCCAGAGACTCTTCAATAGCAAAACCAATAAGCATTATTCTTTGAGATTGGTTAATGGTCAAATCATCAATCTCAATATTTTCAAAATTTCCAGAAATATAGTCTTCAAGACTGTTTCCTGTATATGACATGCAGGTTTCACTAATTTTCTCAATATCCCAGTTGGCTAAATCAGATGCATAATCAATCGCTTTAGCCAAAACGACTCTTGCAAGTTTGTCCCGTTTAAGTTCAATAATTACAAGATTTCCGTTGTTATCAATTCCCAAGAAATCAAGGGGGCCAGATTTAGTGTATACCTGTTCCCCGATAATCAAGATGTCATTCCCAAGAATTTCGGGCTTTGTTTTTATCCATTTTTCTAAATGTTCTTGTTCTTTTTTGTTATCTTCAGTCAAAGACGTATTTATCGGAATTAATGATCCGTCTAAAATTTCCCAAGTTTTAATTTCTGTAGACATGATGGGTTTTTCTTTTTTAGGTTAACGGGGAGCTGAGGGGCCAGGCTTTTTAAACCCCAAAAGCTCCGATAAAAAGTTAAATCTTCCTGAACCAGGGACTCCCGAAAGGCCGCTCTGTAAGCCTGGTCCCGCTCCAGCGTTTTGTTCTCTTTATATTCTTGAATGGTTACCCTGGCCGCCTTTAAGCAGTAACAGTTTGTAGAGGGATAATTTCATTCTCGATTTTTGCCACATTTTGTTTGGCCATTTTGAGGTCATAACTGACTTGCAGGTTCATCCAAAATTGAGGGGTGGTGTTGAAGTATCGAGCCAACCTGAGGGCTGTATCAATGCTGATCCCTCTCTTTTGTCTTATCACGTCGTTGATCCTAGGTGCTGGTACGCGCAAAGCAATAGCCAAAGCATTCGCACTCATATTTAACGGTTCTAAATACTCTTCTTTTATTATTTCCCCAGGATGAATTGGTCGCATATTATTCATAATCTGTTCCTCCTAATGGTAGTCTGTTATCTCTACATCGTATGGTTCATCAGACCACGAAAAGCACACACGCCATTGCTTATTGATTCTTATGCTGTACTGCCCCTGTCTATTGCCTCCCAATTTTTCAAATCGATTACCGGGTGGAGACCGTAAATCAAACAACTCGACTGCGCTGTCAAGCATTTGGAGCTTGCGTTCTGCTTGCGCCTGAAAAGTTCTGAATTGCTTTGGACTGTTTCCTTCATAAAGGGCTTGTGTATGCTTGCATTTAAAATTCTTTATCATAGTTAAAACTATAACGGAACGCGTTAAATGTCAAGCGTGTTTGTAAGAAGAGAACGGGGAGCTGAGGCTCGTGTTCGACAGTCGTAGGTATACAAAATCTGAAGACGTGCGTCAACAAAGGGATACAGCCGTCCGCAAAAATGGTGTAGTGCCTACAAAATTAAGGTGTTTTTTTGATGGATTTTATTCTATTAGGAGGGGCTATATTGAGCTTTTTCAGTATATTACGTTGAGTTTTTGTCAATTCTGTGTGCTGTAGTACACACTTTTTTTTATGCAAAAATTTTCCCAGATGAAGTCGTTCAAGCTCAGTACGGATTCTATCCCAGGTCATGCCGGTTTTGACCTCTGCTATGCGAACCAGCAACAATGCCAGCCAGCAAAGCAGGACGTGTGAGCGGATGCGGTCATCCTTTGTATGGTATATCGGTCTCAATCCGAGGGTGCTTTTGATGGTGCGAAAAGCCCTCTCGACTTCCATGAGCTGCTTATAGCCCAAGGCGACATCTTCTGCTGAGAGGCTCTTATCGCTGGTGCTCAATAAGTATTTCCCGTCCAGCTTTTCTTCTTCCTTGACCTTGGCACGGTTTGTTTTCAGTTTACCTGACTTGAGCTCCTTGATGTACCGCCCCATCGACCTGTGAGATAGAAGTTCATGCTTCATTCTTTCCTTCTTTTTGCCGGTATACTTCTCAAACGCATCAAGTTCAATTTGAATGCGCTCAAGGTTTCTCTCGCGTACCTGTTTATCATACTTAGCCTGCTCCGGGTTATACCCTGAAAGTCGGATAAAGCGTACACTATTTGGTGTCGACTCCCAAGTATTTTAAAAACAGCCTGTCTCTGGCCACTGATTCTGTAGTCCATCGATAGCTTCCCATGACAGTCTGTACCCTTGTGGTTTCAATGCAGTCGAACCAATCCAGGATCTGGGCAAGGGAGCGTTGTGCAAGCCAGTTGTCCAGTTTTTTTTCGAGCTTGATAAGTGACTTGGTTTTCCCAGGCTCTTTCTTCCTGAGCTTGGCTTGCACTTGTTTTATTTTTTTCGTCAGGAAGCAATGATAACCCAGCGAGATAAATTGTGTGAATTGTCTTCCACGCAGATTGTCAGGGTACCATGTGCGGGGTCGCACACCGTCAAGCCTCCCCTTTTGCACGGCAAAGAGTTCTTCGATTTTTTCTCGCAGCCGATAGTTTTCAAGTGCGGTAAATGTGTCCATGGTCTGATTGCTGACGAGGGCGAAATAGCCGAAGTACTTTTTTGCTTCTGTAATGGCTTTGTCGTTGAATCCCACCTTCAACTGTCCCCCACGCCCCTTTCTGGAACAGGTCAGGTATTTGTCTATTTTCTGTTGCGCTGTGTTCGTGAACTCGGTTTCTCCTCCTTCTATTTGCCCCTTCAGTTCAAGCAGGTTCTTACGGAAGGCAAGTTCTTTCTTGGCTTCGTTGTTGGGGCAATAGTAAACATGCACATACAGCCGGCGCGGAATCTTTTCTTTTTCACCGGCGACCTTACCGTTGAGTGATCGCTGGCGTGTCCGACTGAACTGGTGCATTCTAAGCGAAGTCGCTCCGCAGATGGTCGGATCGAACGGACAAGTGCTGGACATACCTGCCGGTGTTGGACGAAACGCATCAACTGTCTCGCGGACCCAGACAATATTCGGATCAACCAGGGTCAGAAACTTAACATTGCGCAAGGGGAATTCCATCATGTTTTTCTGGCTGTAGTAGCCGTTATCAGTGACGATCAGAGGTCTCTCCAGATTGAGACACTTGAGTTGTGCCAGAGTGTTTTCAATGGATATGACATCCGGACATCCGGAATATTACCCGGTTGTTTAGAGAAGGCTATCGGTTCACAAGCCTTCACGGAATATAGGGTCAAAAGCTTGATTGTGTTGAGTCCATCCCCATCTTTGTTGAAGCCTCGCCGTGCCTCCGACTGATTTTCAGAGTAGGTCGAAATGGTGGTTGAGTCAAAAGCTAACACAGGAGAGTCTCCCAGTCGTGCCGCCCGAGCTAAAAAATATCACTGTATGCCTTCTTCATTGCGACCAACTTCCTTAAACAGCTTACCATATACGTCTTCAGTGATAGCTTCAGAATATGGAAGAGGGTGCATCACCTGCCAGCTCTCAAGACGCGGTAGCGTGTTGCCACCGGAACCTATCCAATAGCGTGAGATAGAAAGTATCTTTGCCGCATCACCCTCGCAGAATGAGGCACGTACATAATCATCAATGCCTGAAACCTTGCCAACCCATTCCAGGATGCCCGTTAGGCCGGTATGTTGACGTGTTGCATCTGCACCAACTTTTTCACCCTTGCGTTTTTTAGGACGAGTCGGCACAATTTTATGCGCCCCCGACTTAATTTTTCCCTTCAGCTTTTGACTGACCGTATAGGTCTTTCTGGTTTTTTCATTTTAGGCCGTAATCCGTTCATAGACATAAATATCGCCATTCGGACGCTTATCACGCCGTTCACCGACGTGAGTTTTTCCTGTTATTGGTTGAGCCACGGGTAAATCTCCTTTAAAGTGTGCGTATAAATATATTACAGACACGTCAAAGAAGCAAGGCTAACATCTTGTTTTTTAAGCTAAATAGTGCTCATAGAGTTATGTTCTTGCTTTAAAGTGTGCGCTTTATACGACTTTCAGGTTATACGCAATAATGAAACGGCGGCGGCCTGAGCCTTCACCCGCAAAGACTTCCTTGATATGAAGATTTTCCTTGATGACCTTGAATCT
Organism: Desulfobacteraceae bacterium; assembly: GCA_963674675.2. Taxonomy (GTDB): domain Bacteria; phylum Desulfobacterota; class Desulfobacteria; order Desulfobacterales; family Desulfobacteraceae. The sequence goes on along the minus strand of CAXXNM010000001.1, from coordinate 29,707 downwards.
ACCCCCTCTGTTCAAGGCTTCCATATTGATATTGGTACCCCGGAGTTTTTCACCAAGAATATAGTTGCCACCGGCCTTTTGGAGAATGCGGCGGTTCTCCTCGCTGGTCATGCCGCGATCCATGGCCCAGATGACATTACCGAGTTTCCAGTCGTTCATATCCCGTTGAACTTGATCGACACATTTAGCATCGTTCTGATTACCTGGCAAGACCCAGCACCTGACAGGGATACCCTCCCGCGTCACCGCAAGTCCAATGGTAACCTGGGGCAAGTCATCTCTTTTATGCTTTGACTTACCATAGGCTTTTAACTCTGAATCTCCTGGTTCTTCAATTTCAAAATATGTGTTTGTCGTATCAAAAAATATCAGATCGACAGTAAGATTCATAAGATTGGCTGTGGACCAAAATACGGTTTCTTGAAAAGCATTTTCATGCTCAAGAAGGAAATCCATGCTGCGGTACAGGTGCTGTACCTGAATGTTGTTTTCATTATCCAGGAAAACATCTTTCTCCGCCCACTCTTCGACACCTAACTTGGAACAAGGCGCCAGCGCTCTGTTTGCCACCATTGCGAAGATAGCAGATGACACTGGAATGCTGAGTGACCGGTTTTTCAAAAGTTTTGTGATGCAGTTATCAATGCTCAATTGCTCCCACAGCCCTCTGAGCAGGAACGCTCCACCCGCGGGGCGGCTGGATATGAATTTGAGATCATGAGCTTCGGCTTCAAGCTCAAGAGCATCTTCAGGGCTGACAAATCGGCAAAGGCTGCCCACAAGACGCTTGATAGCAGACATGTCTAACTGATCCCGACGCCCGAAGGAGTAGATCACCTCAGCCCGGGAATACCCTTTTTCAGGATGTCTGGAGTTGTGGGCAAGCTGAATATATTCAACTTCCGACCCATCTTTATTTTTTCGTTTTATTGTGCGTACATACATGCCCACTATAAAAACATGTATTTTATTGTAAGTCAAGGCAAATTAATACGTTCGTGTGCCTACATATTTTGAAGCAAAAAATTAGTTTTTCGTTGATTTTATTAGGATTTTAGGCTATTTTTCAAAAAAATGATCCTACAACTGTCGAACACGAGTGAGGGGCCGGGCTTTTAAACCCCAAAAGCTCCGATAAAAGGTAAAATTTCCTGAACCACATACTTTCCAAAACGCCGCGAAGGTAGCCCGGTCCCTCTCCAGCGTATTGTTGGGCTATTTATTACGCAAATTCAATTCGCAAGCGTTTCCCTATAGCATGAGCAGCACGTTCCAGTGTCTGGAGAGTTATAGATGTATTCTTTGGATCAAGAAGTCTATCCAATGCAGACCGGCTTGTTTTCATTTTCTTAGCCATAGCAACCTTTGACATATTTTGAGATTTCATTAACTCTGCAACTTGATAGGCAATTACCCGCTTAATGGCTATAGCCTCAGTTTCAGCTAATAATCCTTCTTCTTCCAAAAAATCATCAAAATTGCTTCCAATATGTTTATTCATCTTTACCTCCCATATTTATCATACGCTGTTTTGCAATTTTTAAATCTTTAGCAGGAAGCTTTTGGGATTTCTTTATAAAACCATGCAGCAACACCATTATGTTTGTGTGAACAGTAAATAGGATACGAGCAATTCTATTGTCCAATTGAATACGAATTTCCCATAAACCTTTTTCAAGTTTGCGAACAAGGGGCATTCCTAACGGCCAACCTAATTGAACCGTTTTAATATCACTACCAATTATCCTGCGGTCTTCTTTATCAAGTTTTTTGAGCCAATCACGTACAGGCTCGTTTTCTGCCAATGATTTGTAAAAGAACACCTGTAATATGAAATTATTATCCATAACAACAATAGTACCAATTATGGTACTCATGTCAATTCTTATTTTCAAAAAAATCTTTTAGGCTGGAATATGGGAGCCCAACGCGCGTGTCACCAGGCCGGGAGGGAAATGGAAATTATTTTATGTACTGGCTGGTGAGAAGCCGTTAAAATCGTTTAGGTTAAAGTCGCTGGACCCTCCCGGTCTGTGTGTACACGTGGAATTTAAGAAGCATTACAGCATGGTGTGAGGGGCGACCTGAAAGTGCCATATTCTTCCTGGTTTGAAGATGTATCTTCTTCCTTTTTATTTTCTTCCTGATCTCAATTTTTTAAACATATTTTCTTCATTTTCTTCCTGTTCCCCTGACAATTTTTTTCAGGCATAACCATATCCACATTTTGGACAATGATATGTGGAGGTTGGTTGTGAATGAGAGAAACTGAACAGAGAAAATGCCGTCATTGCAATGAATTGTTCTCCCCCGATCCTAGAAATGTCAACAAACAAGAATATTGCCGAAAGCCTGAGTGTCGAAAAGCCAGCAAGGCGGCCAGTCAGAAAAAATGGTTAAACAAGCCCGAGAACCAGGGATATTTTTCTGGTCCTGATAATGTGGAGCGGGTTCAAAGATGGCGTAAAAAGAACCCGGGTTATAGTCGGCGCAAAAAATCTTCGATAGCGTTACAAGATCACTTGCCTTTGCAACCTATTAAAAATAAAGAGGATATTTCCGCACAGTCATCTTATGCGTTACAAGATCACTTAGCTTCACAACCTACTGTAATAATAGGTTTAATATCCAGCTTTATTGGTTCAACGTTACAAGATGACATAGCCAAAACCCTCCTTCGTATGGAACAATTCGGACAGGAAGTTCTATTGTCCCAACCCCAAAACAAAGGAGATAAACATGATTGTAAAAGAACCGGTTTTGAAAAACAGAATCCGTAAAATCCCCAAAAGTTTCAGCTGGATTGATCATCAGCTGGTCCGGCAGCGGTACATTGAGTCATGCAGCCATGAACAATTGGCCTTATATCTGTTCCTGGTCTGTGTCGCGGATGCCCGAGGGCTGAGCTATTACGCGGATAAATCCATCATTAAGCTGTTGAACATGGATATGAAGACCCTGAGCCAGGCTCGATCCGGTTTGATAAAAAGCAACCTGATTGCCTGGCAGGAGCCGATATACCAGGTCCTCAGCCTGGAGCCCCGGATCGCCCCACGGGGTTCGGGGCAGTTGATGAGCCTGGCAGACGTATTTGCCAGTGTGACAGGAGGTGGCCGATGATTGATTATGAGACTTATCTGAAGATCAGAAATTATTACACCCAGGATCAGTTGCGATACACCCAGATCGCAGCCAAGCTTGGCCTGGATCAACGGACCGTAGCCTTTTGGGCCAATGAAACAAAGTATCGTCCCAGAAAAACAGCCTTCAAAAAAAGCAAGCTGGATCCGTTCAAAGACCAGATTATCAGGCTGCTGGAAACCCATCCATACAGCGCAAGGCAGATTTTTCAACGTATCAGGGAAGGCGGGTTTGAAGGCGGTATCACCATTGTTGAAGATTATGTCAGGAAAATCCGGCCACCCAAAGTAAAGCCCTTTTTGAAACTGGTATTTGCACCGGGTGAATGCGCCCAGGTGGATTGGGGATCGTATGGTTCGGTCCGTGTAGGATCCACCTTTCGAAGGTTGAGTTTTTTTGTCATGGTGCTGTGTTACTGCCGGTTGATGTATATTGAATTTACCTTATCCCAGACCATGGAACATTTTTTGGGTTGTCATCAGAATGCGTTTCGCTTTTTTGGTTCGGTTCCCGCAAAAATCATGGTGGACAATCTCAAATCCGCTGTGCTGAAAAGAACCGTAGGAACCGGCCCGGTGTTCAACCCGGGGTATCTTGATTTTGCCAGTCATTATGGCTTTCAAATCGTGGCCTGCAACGTGGGAAAAGGAAACGAAAAAGGCCGGGTGGAAAACGCGGTAGGGTATGTCAAAAAGAATCTATTGAGCGGCCTGAATATACCCGATTTCAGCGTATTGGAACCGCTGGCGAAGCAATGGCTGGATACGGTGGCCAATGTCAGGATGCATAAAGAATGCTAACATTCAAATAGTGTAACGCCTTACCCCAGAATCACTGACAAAATAGTGTAACGCCTCCCAGGTAGTACCCCGCCGCATACCCTGCCAATCAAATTAATAGATCATACCCAGCTTACCCCGCCGTTACCCCGCCGCATACCCTGCCAATCAAATTAATAAATCATACCCAGCTTACCCCGCCGTTATCCCGCTACAGATTCACAAGAGAATGAAAATTTGCTTTTATACTTTCTATGACTTGAATCTTGGAGAAAATATAATGGCAAAAAGTTTCCGTGGAAAACGTCCTTGTGCAATTTGTCGAAAATGGTTTCAACCGGATGTGAGGCAAAAGGGACGTCAAAGGACCTGCAACCCGGCCTGCCGAAAAGAACTCCATCGAAGGCAATGTGCAAAATTAAACAAGAAGAACCAATCGGATAGCAAAAACAACTACCTGGCAAAAAAACTTGAAGATGCCGTAAATCAGGAAAAACCCAATGCCGCAGTTGCTACAAAATTATTACAAAGACAGACAAAGCCTGCACTGCCATTTGAGGTCATTGTGGCAGAATATGGAATAAAAGCTGCTATCGTTATCCAATATCTGGTGATCCAAATTACCGCCCATTGCAGACCCTATAAAACTCCATGAAATCGGCAGACTAATCAAAAATGACTTTAAGAGGCATGAGCAAGCTAAACCCTTGTAATATAGGCGAATATGAACAGAGTAATCCATTGTTGATTTCAAGAGACATTATAGGCACAAACCACTGTAAATAAAAGGGATACCACCAAAGTAATCCCAATTCCAGTTTAAGAGGCAACAGACAGAATTAAGGACTGGTGATATAAGATAGGTAACTGAAAATTCAAAAAGAAGAGGTGACCCATGAACAAGAGATTCTCGTCCCAAGAATTGTTTGAGTTACGAAATAACATCCCTGTGGATATTCTGATTCGGGATCATTTGCAGATTCCATCAAAAATCAGAGACGGCTTTTTTCGTTTTCTATGCCCCGTTTGTAACGAATTCCAAACCGCTGTAAATCCGGCAACTAATTTGGCCAGGTGCTTCCGCTGTGAAAAAAATTTCAATACTATAGATCTGGTCATGGTTGTCAGGAGATATGGGTTCCGAGACAGTGTCTTGTATTTAAAAGAACTGGATAGGCCTTCCCAGGTTCCGGCAGGGGATCTTACGGCTCTTGCCGCCAATGTCGGCCAATCCATGCCGGGAAGACTGTAGCAATGGAACGGTTAAATGAGTTGGAAATACTTATTGCCCATAATCAAGAATGTTTTTGCCAAATTGGCCAGGCATTGAAGGAGATAAAAGATGGGCGGTTGTATAAACAGGCCCTGTTTGAAACGTTTGGGGCATACACCAGGGCAAGATGGGATATAGGCAGATCCCAGGCATACCGCCTGATTAAATCCTATGAAGTTATCCGGAATTTGTCGCCAATTGGGGACAAATTGCCAGTCAATGAATCCCAAGTCCGTCCCCTGGCTCAATTGGAGCCTTGTGAACAGCGAAAGGCCTGGAAGGATTTCATGAACAGCAATATTGAGTTAACGGCACACAACATCAGAAAATTCATTGATGCCAGGAAACCCAAACCACAAAACAGACCAGACTTGAGTAACCAGATCACAGACGAGTATATGGCCGCAATAAAAACCATGCTTGAGCAAGTTCGAGTGGCTCAGCATGTTCATTGGCAGGAGACCTCTCAACAGGCCGCATTGTTATGGAACAGGGTTATACGTGAGAAGATCCTGTCAAAGGGGGCATGTAATGAATAATCTGAGTATTGATGAGCACTTTAATTTGCTACTTTACAAAAAAATTATGAATAAAACCGGATCTGCCAAGAGACGGGCCAAAAAATATTACAAGGACCAATACAAGAAAACCGGCATCATCCCCGCTCCCCTTATGCTGGCTGAAAAAGGGATTATGGAAGGCAGAAAGTGCAGCGGGCGACCCCGCTCCATAGATGAACAAACCAAAAGACGATTTATAGAAATGGTCAAGGCCTCTTGTGACCTATCGTCCCAGGGATTTGTTTTTATCACCAGGAAAGCCAGGACCATTAAAAACTATCATTGTTGGCTCGAAGAAGAGATGGGCAAGCCCATCAGTCTTCCGGGGCTAAGGCGATGTGCAAAGAGGGAGAATCTTAACTTTTATCTGGAAAAGGAGGATTATGAAGAAGAGCCTGCACCTCCCCATGCCTTTAAGTCGGAACCGGTATTTAATTTGATCCAAATGGACGGATGTAAGTTTAGATATTTGAAAATTAAAGATGACAATGGTAACTGGCAAAAACCTCAGGTAATAGAGGCCTTTGACACCGGGTCCCGGTATATGTTTTTTTTGAGGGCTTATTTTACCGAAAGCAGCCTCAATTCTGTGGATCTGTTTACTCGATTTTTACTCAGCACACCGTTTCCCCAACAAAAAATCAAGTTCAGGCCGGACCAGGCAAAGGGTTTTCTAAATCTCAAACGCCCCATCAATGCCCTGAATCTGGCACATTCCACGCCCGGCGGATTTTACATGGCACCGGATTTTGCAAGGCCTAATTCTCCCAAAGACAAGGCTCACCTTGAGTCTTCACACCGGAGCCTGCATAACTTTGAGATAAGAATTATCAAAGATTTTCAAGACAGGATCGTGAAAACCGTCCCCGGCTATATCTTTAAGCAAACAAAAAGGGAGAAGATCACAGTGACCCTCCTTGATATCTCTCTCCAGGAACTGAGGGGCAGTCCTTTGATTGAGCAATATCGTACTGAACATAACAGTACCAAACATGACTTCAGCGAAAATGCTCAAGTTCAGAAATGGATTCCAGCACAAAAGCTGGATGCTTTTTTATCTAACCAAGCAACTCTCCTGACCTTTACCCCGGATCAAGTACATGAATATATGAAGTACGGTTTTAAAAAAATTAAAGCTACGGTATCAAAGAAAAGGACTATCCGGCATGACAACCAGGATTACTACATGACCTGCGGTGCAGAGCAGTTCAGCAGGCACAAAAGCACCCCTGTACAAATATCCAGGTATAAGGACAAGCTTTTTGTTTTTGAGAACAAAGAAGACGGCATACTGTTGGGAGAAGCTCTTGCCAGGCAACCTTTTGAGAAACCGCACGAACCTGAAGCAAAGATGCTACCCGATGAGCTTGATATGATAATCGCTCTCTTGGAAGAACACAACATGGTCGTCTACCGGCCCACCTTGATTGAGGTTTATCACAGGGGGCTAACCCTGGCCCGGGCCAAACAGGTTTTTCATCACAATCTGCCAAGATATTCAGTTTACAATAAAAAGGTAAGGTTACCGGAAGCAGAAAAAGGGGCCGTATTGTTCCGTGCATTTATTCTTGATTGCAAAAGATCTATAGATTCGAATTATGTGGCTACTTATGCAACCAACGGAGATTTAACATGAAAGAAGATTTTATAAGTGATAAACGTCGAGTATCCTATCTGAGCGCCACATATAACAGGATCTACCGAGGTCAAAGTGTTCTTATTGAGGGTGATTTTGGAGCAGGTAAAACCCGGTTTTTACAATTATTGCGGCCAAAAAAGCTCCATACTGTATGGGTAGAATCCCTGTTCAACATACACGAGACCCTGGCTGCAATACTCAGAGAGTTGAATTATGACACCAAAGCCACCTATCGCAGGACACCCCAGTACCTGAAAATAATTTGCAAGCTGTCCAACTGTTTTATTATTATCGATGAAGCCAACGATCTGGATACCCGGGTTTGGCCATATCTCAAACGAATTATTGATGCTGGTGTTCCCATTGTATTTGCCGGGCTACCAAAGGTAAGAACCTATTTGAGCCACAACCATCCAGATATACTCAGCCGATTAAAAACCCTTATTCTGTACCCCATAGTAGTCGAGGATTTTATTGCAAAATGCAATGATATTCAGCAGGAAGCCGTAGAGCAAATCTATATGGCCGTCAAAGGCGATATGCGAAAATTTGAAGAAATATGCACAGATTGCCGAGACAGGGCAAAGGAATTGAATCATAAATTTGTTGACATCAATCTCGCCCTGGAATTTATATCTGACCTCCCCCCTCAATAGCTTTTTGTAGCAACAACCTGCCTGCCTGATTAAAAACAGGTCATCTCCGATCCGTGGGAGATGACCTGTTTGTGTTTTCTCTTTGCTCTGATCTATCCGTTGATCCCAATTTTAAGCTGATTTTACCTGCAAATCGCTGAATTACTAGTAATTTTTGAGATTCTTTTGTGGCGTTACACTATTTTGTAAATTTGTTTATTTTTAAAACTAACTCTAAGTTGCTTTATTTAAAGGGAATTTAAGCAAATAGAGGAAGTTTGAAGGGTCAAAAAAGCGTTACACTATTTGTATCTCATCAAAAGAAACCGGCAAGCGCCCTATAGATATGTTTGAAGATGAAAAACCCTATCTTCGAGGGTTGCCGGTCTCATCTTATGATATCGGTCAGACCAGTCAGGTACGGGCGTCTGTCCAGTACAGGGTCAGTCTTGACGACAACCGGTACACGGTCCCTGCCCAACTGGCCGGTGTCAGGCTCGCCTTGAGAAAATATCCGGATCACCTGTGCATCTATCATGACAATACCCTGGTGGCCAGGCATGTCAGAAGTTATGACCGGAAAAAAGATATCCAGAACCCAGACCATTCCAAAGTACTGCTGGAACAACGGAAAAAAGCCGCAGACCAGGCCATTTACATGCGATTCTTATCCCTGTCTGACAAGGCTCCGGAATATTATCAGCAGTTGGGACAGCGGCGGTTCAACCCCTTCCATCATATTCGTAAAATTGTTGCACTCAGCGAAATCTATCCCAGAGAACAGGTTGCCCTGGCCATTGAAGATGCCATTAAATTTGATGCGTTTTCAAGCGAGTACATCACCAATATACTGGAGCAGCGGCTTCGCATGACCCACGAACCCGGCGCACTGCATGTCACCAGAAGCAGTGATTTGTTGAACCTGACCATTGATCCACCTGATCTGTCTGTATACAAAACCGGAGGTGATCATGAATGAATTTGAGACGCATTTGGCGTATCTGAAACTGCCGTATATCAGGGAAAATTATGAGGCTGTGGCGACAACAGCCGCTCAAAAACAATGGACCCATGTTCATTTTTTATCAGAACTGATCAAACAGGAGGCCGGGCTGCGAAAGGATAAGGCTATACTACGTCGAATCCGTATGGCTCGGTTCCCGGTTGTTAAAACAATGGATCAGTTCAACTGGTCATGGCCCAGAAAAATCAACCGACTTCAGATTGAAAACCTGTTCCGCCTGAAGTTCATCGAAGACAAAAGCAATGTAATTCTTATCGGATCCGTCGGTTTGGGAAAGTCACATATCTCCATAGCACTTGGATACCAGGCCTGTCTCAAAAATCAAAATGTGCTGTTTATCTCTGCCATTGATGCCGTCAATAATCTTGTGGCAGCACAGCATGCAGGCCAATTGAAGCAGGAGTTGAAAAAATATCTAAAGCCATCTTTGTTGGTGCTGGATGAACTGGGGTATCTGCCTATTGATAAAACCGGTGCAGACCTCCTCTTCCAGATTATAACTCAACGATACGAACAGGGATCAATCATTATCACTACAAATCGAGTATTCCAAGACTGGCCGGCTATCTTCAACAATGACAGCACACTGACATCCGCTCTGCTGGACAGACTACTGCATCATACCGAGGCGGTTGTTATCGAAGGTGACAGCTACAGAATGCGAAAAGAAAAGATTGACTAAATATTATGGCCGGTAGACTCCAAAAGAGGACTCTGCCGGCCGTTTTTAAACACACATTTTCAAACCAGGCATTTTATGACATTTTCACGCCGCCGCTAACAGCATGGCTCTAATTCGCTATAGCCAACTGGTCTTCTTCAACAATTGGCCTACAATATTTTGAATTTAGATCGTAACCACGCTCTAATAAGAACTCAAAATTTGCTGTGCATACAAGCTCGAAGGGTAGCTCACAAAAAGCTTTATGTGTATAGCCAGGCCGAGCATCTTTTACATGCAAACTTTGACTGAGTTTTTCTATTAATTTTGTTCTTGAGTACTCATAAGAATAGGCCGATATTGCATCAAGAGCGCCATTGTATTGGTACCCTGGAATTAAAGCAGCTATATCTTTTCCCAATTGCTCCCAATCAGGCATAAAATCCCCTGGTGGTAGCTCAGCATTTTTTGAAAACCCAGCTTCAATGAAAGGTATGCATCTATTTGTCGCTAAATCTTCAAGAAATGGTTGTGGAAATTTGTTGATATATTTGTAGGTCATATTTTACTCATCGAACGCTGAGGTGAGCAGCCGCGCCAACTGCCTTCGCGGAAAACGCCTCCCGTTCTCGCGGTCTGCTCGACCGTTTGGTTGGCCTTATAGTTCGTCTTCAGCAACTCCAGCCTGTTTCATTATTGCCCTTTGTAATCCCACTTTAAGGTCACAGTTACCATGAATTGGGATAGTAATGCGCAGATTGCTTCCAGGGTTAGTGAAGATGTGATGACTGCCAGTAACGCGGGACAGAGTCCATCCCTTTTTCTCCAATAAGGAACTCATCTTTTTACCGCTGATTGTCTTCATCTCAGACTGCAAGCTCCATTACTTGGTCAGTTGCCTTTAACTGGATAGTTTCCATGTCGATGCTCAGACATCCCTCCACCGCATCATATACGTTTTCGATGAGTTCCCGCATGTCTTCCCCCTGTGTAGCACAGCCTGGAATTGCTGGAACTTCTGCCCAATAGCCACCTTCTTCCGCTTGATGAATGATCACTTTAAGTTTCATCTTTGTTTATCTCCATTTTCTGGCCACCCGTTAGGTTAGCCGCCGTACCTGCCAATAGAACAGCCCTTCAGGATAATCGGCAGGCGTTTTAGGGGTCGGCTCTCCCGTCTTATTGAGCTTCATGATTATTTAATTCTACATAAGATCACATATCAGCCTTTGCGATTATCCCCAGTCTCAGCCGATTACAGGCAAATATTTTCTGGATTTAGGCTGAATTTGTGTCTCAGCGAATACAATTGACACACAAATTGCGGTTCTCCAATTTATCAGGGATTTACTTTGATTTTTAATCAATCGTGCGACAACATCTAACACACTTTTGCCTATCAGAATTAGAAGCATTGTATTTAGATAATGAATGAGTCTGATTATCATAATCAAATTCGCAATGTCCAAACTCTGCCCAAAATTCATCTATTCCCCATACATTAAATAAATGATTTATTTTTGAAAAAAACAATGTTGTTCCGTTCATATCCAAACCAAAATAAAATAAATCATTTTCTTGGGCTAATCTCCAATCAGTGTAATCTGCTAAGGATAAATTTTCACAATATTGTTTAGCCTCAGCAAAAGAATAAAAATTACTGTTTTGAGAAATTCCCCACATGGTTTTGGTTTCTGTTACCGTAAAAGTGGAAGATTCAAAAAAGATTTGCTGCTCTGCCACTATCACCACCGAAGTAGCTTTACCAACCGCCCCCTCATCATCCCCTACCGTCAAAGTAAGTGTATAATCTCCACCAGAAGCATAAGAATGACTGGGATTCTGTTCGTCACTGGTTGATCCATCCCCAAAATCCCAATGATAAAAGGCTATATAACCATCCTCATCGGTTCCCTCTCCAACAAAATCAATCACATCATCAACATTAAAATTGGTTTGAGTCGGACTGGTGATTGATACCGTGGGTGGAACATTTTCGGTAGCTACTATAATTGCTTGTACACATGCATAATTAAAGTAATCAGAATCTAGTTGACCATTCATTTCCAAGTCAACACCAAAACAAAATGTATACTCTCCCGCAGGCAGCTGATCAAACTGAACTATTTCCATCATAGGCATATCCGCCAAGCCTTCCTGATATGCAGGAGTAATTCCCCCAGAGTCTATCGGTTCCCAAGAACCTGCAAGAAAATCATAAGAGTGTACCCTTTTTTGATGATATAGCACCATTTTTTTATTAATTTAAATACTTATCCTACGGCAGCATTCCTTTCGCATTCGTAGTCATCAGTTGTGCTATAGTCAGCATTTAATATCTTGGCGTATTTTTTTTCTCTTTGGAGAATCATATGAGAACGCCAATAACTATCCCAATCATTGCTTGTATAGATAGATCTTAGCAATAATATTGACTCTGCCCCTTTTATTGACCAGCGCCTTCCAGTGCCCTCCATGCGATTTTTTACTGTATGACCGCATGCAGATTCGACCACCCCCGAACCAATTGGATATCCTGCTTCTAAATACTCGTCATACTTCATCCATTTTTTATGATTTTTGAAGTATGTAATGACTCTCTCAAGTTCTTGAATCTGCGTTTTAGTAAGCTTTTTTTTGTCTTTTGTAATTATTTGTTTTAATCCCCCGATGACTCTACCCACATTTCCATTTAAGATAGAAAGCAGCCGATTATAAACCCATTTATGACGATCTATTTTCTTGCCTTTATCCAAGGCGTTCGCAGCATCCCACAGATATTCCACAACATGGATAATATCCAAAATACCTGTATAATCAACCCCTTTCAAAACTGATGCAATAAGTGTCCATAAATGCAAGGCCCCATCCATTACTACAACCCATGGACGCTGTTTTTCAGGATCTCTTCTTTCTGCGTCTTTGACAATTTCTTGAACAACATTTTCCTTGGATCGTTCCAAGCTTGCCATCCTTCTGATATTCTGGGCCTTAACTGGAGATGGAGATGGATCATCCCCTTTTTCAGAATTTTTTTGTGTTGGCTCATCAGGGTAAACTAAATTTTTGGCAACTTCCTCCGGTGTGCGGATGTTACGATCCACTGTATAGCTGACACCTACCATGGCTTCTTTTTTCTTCTGCTTCTTCTCCCCTTTACTCAAACGAGCCTTGATTTTGGCAGCTTCCTTTTTGATTACTGGGACCCCTTTGCCATCAAATCCCAATGTTTGGATTTCGCCTTCAGTTTCAAAATACGCTACTGATTTTTGATCATAAAACTCATCATAATCTATGGCAGACTCACGACTGACTATCTCAAAGCGACTTTGGCTTATCTCTAAGCCCAGCAATTTTTTCAAGGAAACCTGAGACTCTTTGAAACTATCACGAATGTCAAAAATATTCATCCATTCTTGTAACAAATATGAATAACATCGGCATGGAAGATTTGCCTTTGAATCCAATGGCATAACTCCCCCTGTATTTTGGCCTCGATAACAGGTTCTGGGAACTTTGACTTTCCCAAACACCGAAAAATAATTTCGACCGTAAAGCCCTCCCTGCTTTTCAAGCACTGTTCCGTCTTCTAAAACCAGTTCTGGTCCGACATCTCCAGTCCCCAATGATGCAAAATAAGCCGTGACTGCACAAAGACCGATATTCATTAGGCGAGCAAATATTGCCTTCTCCATTTCATAGGCTTCCAGACTAATGCTCATATTTTTAACAAATTTGAAAAGATCTTGGACTTGATTTTCACCTTCAAATATGATTTCTTCTATTGAAAAAGCTTGCATCGTAATCTCCTTTTATAAAACTTGTTAATGGCCTGCTGATTTAAGCTGGTTTTAAAAGATTACTGTAAGCTTTTTTCCCTCTAGAATTCAATATTGTCAAACGATTACCTTGTCATTAAAAAAGGGTACACTCAAATCATAATTAAAGAATGAGCCTGCGATATTGGCAAAAATCCACCAGTCCGCAGATTCATTAACACAACTTCTTGCTTCCAGCCCAATTTGAACGGTTACCGGATCGCCTTCCTGAAAAGTTCTATTTTCAGATTGCCAGTTAATCATAAGTTTAGGCGTTGGCAAAATACTTGGTTGGACGTCAACAGTTTTAGTAATCGTTGAAGATTCGTCATTTTCGTCTGTAACCGTCAGATGGACTTCATAAGAACCAAAATTTTCATAGGTGTGGGTATGGTTATCAGGCGTGTCAAAAGTTTCTCCGCTTTCATCTCCAAAATGATAATACCATGAAAGGATAGAACCATCCTCATCGGTTGAATAAGCCGTAAAAGAAACTGTTTTATTACATCCACTGGTAAATTCAAAATTAGCCTTTGGGGCAGTATTGTACAAGAATTTGTTGATATTGCTCAAGGTTCCCGAAGGTTTTTGAAGGTACAGATCAACCTCTCCATTATTGATTGAATTGTCTTGTGGTGCAGGAGGCACAAATGCTGTAACTCTTTCGGGGTTCCAAGAAATTATCTCGGCTGTCTGAGTTCCAAAAAAAACACTACCTTCCTCTCTTCCAAAGTTAATTCCTGTAAAACTCATAATATCCCCGGCTTTGCCTTTTTTGCCTTCAGGATCGGTCGGTGAGTGCTGATTGAAAATTTTTTCAACCGTAGGCAAGCCAACTTCGTTGAGTTTGTTGACGATGTTATCTATCGAGTGCAAGGCTAAATAATCACTTTTAAAAATCGTTGACCAGACCACATTATTAGGGTCAGGATCAGTTGCACTGAAAATATCAGCTGTTAAAGGTGCGTCTATTTGAATATTTGGTATTTGTAGATACTTTGAAGTTCCAAGAAGAGTTCCCCACAATGATGATACTGCATCATATGATATTACTCCAAAAGTTGTACCATTTTCATCTAAAGCAACAATATTAAGTATGTCTGTTACACCTTTATAGAGTTCCAATTCTAAATAAAGATTATCTAACATAGTATAAAACTCAAGAACCTTTGAGGATATTGGTGCTGGATTAAAAGTATATGCTTTTAGATTAAAAATATATGCTACTATTTGTGCGATCCCACCACCTAAAGAATGACCAGTAAAAATTAATTCATAATCTTCTAATCCAGGAGTCGTTTTAAACTGACGAATAAAAACATCAGCAGCGATGGTTGCGGTCATATATTGATTAGGCAAATGTTTAAATTGTTGAATAATATCCACAACAACATCATCAAAGCCATTTGTGCCAGCGAATGACACCGCTATTTTTTTTAAATTTTTATTAATAAAAATAGTAGCCTGAAGTCCATCCCCTAAATCAGTTATCCCCATATATTGATACCAATCTTTCAGAAACGTCAAATCTGTGTACTCATAAGCTGCTTGACTAAAAAACGCATACACATATACTTCTTCCATACAAGTTTCATCACACTCAGTTATACCATCGGGTATGGAAGCGTATGAGTATAAAACTGAGTTCAAAAAAAATATCAGTATAACAACAATACCTCGAAAAAATTTATTCATTAAGATCACTCTCCCTCGATTTTGTGGCTGAATTTGGGTCATTATAGATGGCCATTAACACATACTTCTATATCTTAAAGGTATGTCAATACTTCAGACTTTTGTTATTATTTTCCTGTCAACCAAAAAAAATCTCAATTTTTCCCCATTAGTTGGGATTACACTACATCCCCAAAAAATAAAGCTACGTTTGGCAAAAAAGGCCAACGCCAAAATCAGCGGCGCGGCTTTTTGCGTCCGCTGCATTTTTTTTGTTATGTGGCATTTTCTATATGCCGTTTTTCTTTGCAAAATTTTTCTCCTCTACTATTTTCTAAAAAATTCAACATCGTTCCGGTATTGTAGATTTTTTTGTACCTTTGAAACTTGTGCATAGGATAATCATCCTTAATCCTAGTCGTCGCCATAAAGATCCATATCGGGATAATATTTTTTAGCGCACTCCTGGCAGATGCCATGACTAAATTCAGCCTCAGAATGATCACGGATATAAGATTCTATTTGATTCCAGTAACCTTTGTTATCTCGAATTTTTTTGCAATGTGCGCATATAGGTAATAACCCACTTAATTGTTTGACTTGAGTTAACGCTTTTTCCAAGTCCTCATTGATCGTTTTTAACCTAACGTTTGCATTTTCAAGTTCATTGGTTTTGTCGATTACCTTGATCACCATTACGTTATATGCCTCAATTACCTGCCCTAATTCATCTTTAGATGAAACCGGCACTGTTTCATTGGCCATAGTGGCCTGGTCCCTTTGAAAATTCTGAATATGCCCTAAAAAAGTTTTCAACGGAATCCCAACAGTTCGCCGGTAAGCAAAAATCACTCCCACAATTATTATTGATGCAAGCAGTAAGGTCATGGCACACTCCCAAAAAACGGTTGGGACTATGGCCATTATAACACTGGATGGTTCCATACAAACGAATAGGTTTCCAAGCCTCGTTTTGTCAGGATCAGATTGATGGATTATTGGCATTCTCACAACATAGGAGTCGTTTATTGATCCCTCATCCATCAGCAAACCAAGTTGGAATAAACGGTCTGAACCCGAGACATTGACTGAAATACCCGAAATAAAGGGGTGTTCAAGCATACCTTTTAAATAAATTTCAAGTTCTTCATGACGAAGACTCCACAACATATCTCCGATGGCAAAGGACTGGGCTTTGGCATAATTCTCTATCGCTTTTAATCGTTGTTGTTTTTTTTCCTGAAAAGAATAACAAGCCCCCAATATTGTAAAAACAAAGGCTGTAATAAAAACAGATGGTAGGACAGCCAATAGGAATTTGGTCTGTATATTTCTTATATTATTAAGCATAAAATTAACAATCTCTTCCGCAGGGAAGATACCTGTTCATAATATTATCTATAATACCTCTTTCAACCAGATTGATAACAGCTTGATTAATTATGCTTAGTAGCTCAAGAGCCCTTGGTGAATCTTTTGATATAAAAATTGGAAACCCACCACTTTTAGCAGCAGGAAGTCTTTGAAATGTAACTTCATCAAAAAGAATGTCCTCTCCAGTATATTTATAACCAAAGGGAACAGCCGCATTTACCAACAAAATATCGCCTCTACCTTTTTCTAACATTTGAAAAGCTGTTTTTAAATCCCTTGCACTTTTATCTATCCCTCCAATACCTATGAATTCATCTTTAGTTGTATAATGGTAGTCACTGTAATTATAACCGTGGACTCCCAAAGCCTTATATTTCTTAAGATCGTCGGCATTTTCAATTTCAAGCCCATTCGGAAACTGTCTTTTTGAGTACCAGTAACTCGCAGTTGTGAAATAAATGGGAGAGGTCATCCAATAGTCTTTTGCACGACTTTCACTCCATGACCCATTGAATATTTCAAATTTTCCTTTTTCCCCGTAATCCTTTACTTCCTGCAAGCAACGTTTCCAGGGGCATAGAGTCACATTAAACTTAATGCCCGTTTCTTTTGATAGTGCACTCAGCACATCAATAAAGGCGCCCTGAGGTACTTTCTCTCCATTTTTTTCAATCAAAAAAAGATAAGGAGGCCATAAAGCTTCATCGTCACAGACATTCACAACTAAGTTAGTCTTTATTTCTTGATCAGCATAAACGTTGTGACAAATTCTAAGCAAACATATGCACACAATGATTGTAAATATAGATAATTTTCTCATTATAGCCTCCATATTTTTTTAATCTATTCCTAATAGAAACCGACTTTTTCGAACATTTTTTGGGATAGCATATGGCTAAGTTGGTAGCTAATAAACATCAATTGTTGATTGCAATTGTCATCTAATCCATCGTTTACTATAACTCATGTTGATTAATAAAATTGCGATTATAAATATGGACAAACCTGAGTAGCTAAATACCATTCAAAAAGCAAATTTAAGTAAAACACATTGTTGCTACGATTTTATACTGCTGTATTTGTCCTGATTTTTTGCACAATGGTATTATGCTTACTTGCATTATCGTTAAGAAGTCATGGTATCAAGGATTCATCAGGTATCCTTGACCTTTTTTCATGATGACCGCAAGTCACATAACGACAAGCTCACCGGACCGCAAATGCGGAGCGTAGCGGAGCTTTTGTGGGTCCGCGTGGAGCGATGGGTTAGATGATTTATCAAAACAATTTTCCGTATTTTTTGGTCCATTCTTCTAAAATTGGATTCAAATTATGTACAAGCTCCTCACAATATGACTGAAGCTCATTATATTTATTTGTATGAGGTCGACTTGCGGTTTGATAGATTATACTCAGTGATAGCCCAACAATTGCTTTGGCATTATAAAATCTAAACATTGCATATCGCCAATCTGTGACTTTATTTAGCTCAACGTGAAGAGTGGGCGCAGTTGTGCCGTATTCAGGATGAACGGCTTTATCTCGGAATTTGAGATTCTGTTTTAAAATGTCTCTTACTTTGGTTGCCACATCTTGGCTCAATGGAAAAGCACGTCTCAGAATCTCTGCTATTTGTTTAAATCGCGCTGTTTTGTTTTCTCTCCATTTCTTTATCATGTTTTCGGAAATATCAATATGTTCTTTTACCGATGCGTAATAAGCGTCAATCCCTATTCCAGAGGCCATGATTGCTTGCATACCTGAGGAAAACTCATTTTCCAACGCATTAGCAATTTCTTCATCATCGTCGTTACTTTTTGCATTTATCAGCTTCTCATGAGCTAATTCACAACTTAATAAATGCTGGAAAGCAATTCGAAGCCAATATGGAGTCATATCCAATCCTGTGTGTATAATCACTGGTTCAGGATTTATACTTCCATCTTTTCCAAGCGTTATAGAAAAGCTTGGAATACTCACTTTCATTCCTTTGGTAACGAAAACCCCGGTATCCGGCTTCATTTCTGTCTGTTTCTCATCCATAGCACATTCTCTATTCATCTAACGGGGAGCTGAGGGGCCAGGCTTTTGAACCCAAAAACTCCCGATAAAACGTTAAATTTTCTTGAACCAAGGACTCCCGAAAGGCCGCGCAGTAAGCCAGGTCCCTCTCCAGCGTTTTGTTGTGCAATATTTTTCAAGCAAGCAGGCCCTCTCTCAAAATCGAAAATCAATTTATTATTCCATTAAATTGATTCTTGGTTTTTCAAAGCAGACACAACATATAGTGGCTAAACATTTTTCAAAAAAAACCAGGACTTATAGACAAAGGGCTCGCCCTTGATTTACTGATTATTTCACGAGCGGGTTACTTCCATTATCCAAAATTTCTCTTACTTTTTTAGCCAGTTCGTTTTTGTTCAGCGGTTTCATCACAAATGCTTTTATACCCATTTCCAACGCCGTTGTTTCAGACATTCGGGAACTGTAGCCGCTGCAAACCATTGTCGGCATTTTAGAATTTACTGACAGTATCTGTTCGATCAATTGATCCCCCGGCATATTTGGCATCGCCATGTCTGAAATTACAAGATCAAATCGATCCGGCTCGGCTTTTATCATTTCCAATGCTTTTTTCGGGTCAGTTGTTGAATACGCATCATATCCCAGCGATTCAAGGTGACGTTTGCCCAGTTTGGCGATTGAAGGCTCATCATCCACATAAAGGACACGCTCTCCTTTGCCAGGTAGAGTGTTTTTTTGCTCTCGTTCTTCTTCAACAAGTCCTTCATAGGCCGGCAATAGAATGGTAAATGTAGTTCCTTCCCCTTTAGCGCTTTCACAGGTAATTGATCCACCATGATTTTCAATGATTCCATGGACAACTGCCAATCCAATACCGCTTCCTTTTCCTACATCTTTTGTTGTGAAATAAGGCTCGAAAATTCTATCAAGGATTTTTTGGGGTATGCCACTTCCGTTGTCTCTTACTATTAGTTTGATATATTTGCCTTTAGCCAATTTATGAGCCGAAACACCATTTTGTTGATCTACTTCAGAGTTGCGAAGTTCAATATCGATTATTCCACCTGATATTGGAAGTGCATCGATAGCATTACTGCATAAATTAATAAGTATTTGATTGATTTGGGTTGCATCACCCAAAATGGGTAGACAATTCGGAGAGATTTCATCTTTGATTTCTATGTTTGTTGGTGTTGTGGATCGGATCAATTTTAGAGATTCCGTTACAACAGAAACCATATTAATAGGTTTTTTAGTCGAGTCATCCTGTCTGCTGAATGTCAACAAGTGCTTTACAATATCCCTGGCCCTAAGACCTGCTAAACGTATTTCCTCACAACTTTCTCTGGAAAGGCTCCATTCTGGTAGATCTTCCATAATAAGCTCATTGTTACCAATAATTATACTCAGAATGTTGTTGAATTCATGTGCAATACCACCAGCTAAGTTCCCTATCGACTCGAGTTTCTGGGACTGTAGCAATTGATTTTCAAGATTTTTTCTTTCCGATATGTCAACATGAGTACCAATAATTCTGACCGCTTTATTACTTTCATCAAAAATTGCGTTTGCTCTGGAAAGTATATCTATCCAGTGTCCGTCTTTGTGTTTCATTTTGAACTCCATCTCAAAACGATCACGTTTTTTATTGATGAGTTCATTTTGCATTTTCCAGGAACGCTTAACATCTTCTGGCTCTGTCAGGCTTTCCCAGACTGTAAAGTCGTTCGGAAGTTCATCATCACCATAACCCAACATTCGTTTCCATCCAGGAGAGTAATAAATTTCATTGGTTTCCAGATTCCAGTCGAAAATACCGTCATTGGCAAATTGCATTGCCAGCCTAAATCTTTCTTCGCTATCTTTCAGTGATTGTTCGATCTGATTGCGCTCGGTAAAATCCTGGATGATAGCAATGATACCGACAGGATTGTTGAGATCCGGGCCATAGGCTGCGTAGGTAAGTCTGATGAAAACACTATCGTTTTTGTCCTTTATGGTGGTGTACATGGCGTCCTCTTTAATGACACCAAAATCTATGAATCGCTCTTCGATTGCCACCTGGCCGTGTTTCACCTTCCATTTTGTTTCGTCCGTGATTGAGCGATCTTCAAAAAAACGGTAGCCGGTGAGCGGGTCAGTCTCACTCACTCCAAAAAATTTACGTGCCACATTATTTACGGCAACAACTTTTCCCGCCATATCAAACACATTGAGGCCCAAGGGGGAGTAGTTGAAGAAACTCCGAAAACGTTCTTCGCTGTCTTTCAGCGATTGTTCGGCCTGCTTGCGTTCCCGAATTTCAAGCTTGAGCTTTTTGTTCCAATAGTAAAATAAAAATATAATTGTAATAAAGAAGATACTAATTGTGCCGCCCCACTTTAGAATAATAACCCAGTCTGTTTTTTGCTCAATCTGAACCTTGAACCATTTTTGTATGATGGCATCAACATCTTCTTTGGGAATTATTTTAATCGTCTTATCAATTATATTGACAAGTTCTGGAAACTCATTGCCGACCAGATAAACATAAGGTTCTGGAGGAGCGCCTACAGGCCCTAAAATTTTTAATGAGGGATACTTGTGCAGTAAGTAACCAACCATTAGCATACTACCCATCAATGCATCTGCTTTTTTTGAAACCACGGCTTCTAAAGCTTCGCTTAGTGAATTTGCCGGATAGGTCTGAATGGAGGGATACTCTTTTAATATTTTAGTATAAATATTTATCCCCCGGACTATTGCAATTGTGTCCCCCTTCATTGCCGAAAGGCTGCTGACAACGGGCATGTCGTTTCGGCCCACAATCACTATATTTATTGTCATGCTTGATAGAGTATTCAAAGCAATGTTCTTTCGTTCCGGAATCTCAAAGCCGACAGACATGTCAATTGTGCCGTTTTCTAAAGAAATATTTAACTCTTTTGCCGGGATGGTAATAAAGTCAAAATCAATACCAGAATAAGTACTTATTAGTTTAAGGTGGTCTGGGCTAATACCTTTAACAACACCGTCCTCGTTATAGAATAAAGGTGGAAAATTAGACGGAAATCCCACGCGTATTGTTGGGTGATCAGAAATCCATGTTTTTTCAATATCAGTTAACCTTATTTTATCTACCTGGTTTCTATAATATTGCTTTTTAGGATCTGATATCCAGCGTTCTTCAATCTCTGCAAGTTCACTATCTGAAATGGCGTTAAAACCGTTGTCCACTAATTTAAGCAATTCAGTGTTTTGTTTTAAAACCCCAGCATGAAATGTCCTTTTGAAAAGCTGTGGGCTCATTTTAAAATTTCCAGACATCCCCAAACGATTGATAATGTATTCCATGGCATGGCCTTCTGCTAAAAGGCAATCTATTCTCATAGACAAAACAGACCGAATCATTTTCTCACGGTTTGTGAATGGTACCACTATGGCTTCAGGATATTTCATTTTAATATATTCTTCTTGAAAGGAACCTTTCGTCGCTCCGATTTTTATTCCTGACAATTTATCCATGATATCAATTTTTGTAGAATCGGAACTATAGAAGATATATGAGCCAACGCCAAAAAATGGTTGGGAGAACGACATCCATTGTGACCGGGAATCACTAAAAAACAATCCTGAATGAATACTGGCTTGCCCAGTTTTCAAATAGCTCAGCGTATCCTTCCATTCTCCAGAAATAAAGACAATCTCTTTCCCGGTTTTTTTTGACCACAATTTCCAAATGTCGACTAAAAGCCCTGCTGGTTTGCCATCAACATTCAACAGGGTCTGAGGAGCATAATCATTGTCAATCGATATTGACAAAGGCTCATGAAAATTTTGATTTCCTTTATCTTCCGTATTTTCAGTTGCTCCAGTTTGGCAACTCAGTATTAATATAATTGAGACGAGAAACAATATGATTGTATTTCGCATTTGCCGCTCCATACTTCATTCAAAAAATTGGGTTTAGGAAACCACATTCAAACTCGTGTTCGACAGTTGTAGGATCATTTTTTTGAAAAATAGCCTAAAATCCTAATAAAATCAACGAAAAACTAATTTTTTGCTTCAAAATATGTAGGCACACGAACGTATTAATTTGCCTTGACTTACAATAAAATACATGTTTTTATAGTGGGCATGTATGTACGCACAATAAAACGAAAAAATAAAGATGGGTCGGAAGTTGAATATATTCAGCTTGCCCACAACTCCAGACATCCTGAAAAAGGGTATTCCCGGGCTGAGGTGATCTACTCCTTCGGGCGTCGGGATCAGTTAGACATGTCTGCTATCAAGCGTCTTGTGGGCAGCCTTTGCCGATTTGTCAGCCCTGAAGATGCTCTTGAGCTTGAAGCCGAAGCTCATGATCTCAAATTCATATCCAGCCGCCCCGCGGGTGGAGCGTTCCTGCTCAGAGGGCTGTGGGAGCAATTGAGCATTGATAACTGCATCACAAAACTTTTGAAAAACCGGTCACTCAGCATTCCAGTGTCATCTGCTATCTTCGCAATGGTGGCAAACAGAGCGCTGGCGCCTTGTTCCAAGTTAGGTGTCGAAGAGTGGGCGGAGAAAGATGTTTTCCTGGATAATGAAAACAACATTCAGGTACAGCACCTGTACCGCAGCATGGATTTCCTTCTTGAGCATGAAAATGCTTTTCAAGAAACCGTATTTTGGTCCACAGCCAATCTTATGAATCTTACTGTCGATCTGATATTTTTTGATACGACAAACACATATTTTGAAATTGAAGAACCAGGAGATTCAGAGTTAAAAGCCTATGGTAAGTCAAAGCATAAAAGAGATGACTTGCCCCAGGTTACCATTGGACTTGCGGTGACGCGGGAGGGTATCCCTGTCAAGTGCTGGGTCTTGCCAGGTAATCAGAACGATGCTAAATGTGTCGATCAAGTTCAACGGGATATGAACGACTGGAAACTCGGTAATGTCATCTGGGCCATGGATCGCGGCATGACCAGCGAGGAGAACCGCCGCATTCTCCAAAAGGCCGGTGGCAACTATATTCTTGGTGAAAAACTCCGGGGTACCAATATCAATATGGAAGCCTTGAACAGAGGGGGTAGATTCAAGGTCATCAAGGAAAATCTTCATATCAAGGAAGTCTTTGCGGGTGAAGGCTCAGGCCGCCGCCGTTTCATTATTGCGTATAACCCGGAGCAGGCTAAGTATGATAAACAGGTACGCGACAGAAACCTTGAGCGCATTCAAATTGAACTTGATGCGTTTGAGAAGTATACCGGCAAAAAGAAGGAAAGAATGAAGCATGAACTTCTATCTCACAGGTCGATGGGGCGGTACATCAAGGAGCTCAAGTCAGGTAAACTGAAAACAAACCGTGCCAAGGTCAAGGAAGAAGAAAAGCTGGACGGGAAATACTTATTGAGCACCAGCGATAAGAGCCTCTCAGCAGAAGATGTCGCCTTGGGCTATAAGCAGCTCATGGAAGTCGAGAGGGCTTTTCGCACCATCAAAAGCACCCTCGGATTGAGACCGATATACCATACAAAGGATGACCGCATCCGCTCACACGTCCTGCTTTGCTGGCTGGCATTGTTGCTGGTTCGCATAGCAGAGGTCAAAACCGGCATGACCTGGGATAGAATCCGTACTGAGCTTGAACGACTTCATCTGGGAAAATTTTTGCATAAAAAAAAGTGTGTACTACAGCACACAGAATTGACAAAAACTCAACGTAATATACTGAAAAAGCTCAATATAGCCCCTCCTAATAGAATAAAATCCATCAAAAAAACACCTTAATTTTGTAGGCACTACACCATTTTTGCGGACGGCTGTATCCCTTTGTTGACGCACGTCTTCAGATTTTGTATACCTACGACTGTCGAACACGAGTCAAACTACACGAATCATCCCTTTTAGGCAATTCTTACCTCAAAAATATAGAAAATTAAAAGCAAGCATTAATGGTATGATTGAACACTTTTTCTGAAATTATCCGACCACCAGATATTGTGTCTGCCCGGGAACGCCCCCAGTAAATTTTATAATATTATTCAAGATTCTCCGTCTCCGTTTTGAAGCACAACGACAAGCTCAGCGGCGCGAGGTACAAGCGTCCGCTGGAGCGCTTGGTTAGCCCTCTTTTTTTATATTTTCATCATCATAGTTTTTTGCAGCATAAAATATTTCATCAACAGTTTTATCTTTCCAAAGATCCCGTTGCCATTCTGTATAGTCAAAATTTTCTCTTAAAATCAGACTTATGAATTTTTCGGCTTCAACAATATCAAGTTTTTCTCTAAGGGCTTTCATACCTTCGTACATTATTATTGTATCTGTTCTCATCTTCCCTCCAATAATGTAATAAATTCTAATGGATTTATTGCCTTAATTTCTTTTAGTTTCATTGCTTTTTTCATTAGAATTTTGTCAGTTGTAAGGAAATATTTACATTTTGCCTCAATTGCACATGCTACATGGAGAGAGTCTTTTGGTTTAATTCCATATAAATTCTGCAGTTCGTTTGCATAATTTCTTATTTTTTCTGTTGGTTTTATATTTTCAGCAGATATTTATCTCCATTCTTTTATTGACTCTCTTCTTTCCTTATATGGATTTGCTGAGTTTTCAAAATCTAATATAAAAGACCAAACAAGTTCAATCTTGTCATCTTTAATACAATTTTGGACAAAAATTTTTGCTTCAGTTTCAAGCCTTATTATATCATATGTTTGATTATCATAAGGTCTATTAAAACAGCAATTGTCTAAATATATACGTATTTTTTCCATTTCTTTGACCTAACCATTACAATATTAACACTAATTTTTTTCACACGGAATATCAAAATCGACATGATAATGTTCATCATGCCTTACCCATGATCTTTTCTTTGAGAATTGAATGTGTTTTTTGAGATAAGCGCTATATTTAGTTTTCATAAGATACGGTTGTAATTTGGGATCAAATATAACACGCCACAAATCATGACCTTTTGCTAATGCGGATTTGTGAAGACTTACTATATGAGCGGCTAAAGCCTCATTGTCAATCTCATATTCTTTATACTTACCAATTTCATCAAATTCAATAGCATACCCCCATTTATTAAAACAATTGGTGGGTAGATGAACGGATTTACCTTCCTCATTTGTTACGGGAACCATAAAGTATACTGACAAACCATTTCTATGTGTTTTATGTGGTTTAAATTCGCCCCCATTTTTAAATCCAGTTTCAGCGTATTTAAAATTTTTTTTTGGGCATTTCCTTTTCTAACGATTTATATGAGGACAATATTATCTCCCTGACTTTTGAGTGAACATACTTTCTCCCCAATAACCCAGCAATTTTGCTGTAACTTGTAAAGTTTTTACCTCCACTGGGCAGTTTTACACCATCTTCAAGCCTTCAATTTGAAGTAGTCCCGTAGCATGTGCTTTCTTGAGATAATGCATCACTACTAAAGAGTAAAAATATAAAAATGACAAAATAGTATTTCTTCATTCCTCTAACCTTCAGGTTTTCAGGCGACTAACTTTTAAGATAAGCTGCGGGCGTGCGGACGTAAAAATTTGCAACAAACCAGATCCCGTCAGCTTGATCTTACTTGTTAAATGGTCATGGCACGGTTTATGCTGTTAGGGTAAAGTGGCTCTTGCTTCCTGGGTGCTGTTTGTTTCCTGCCGAAGGCTTAATTTAGTCGGGTAAGCAGGGGGTGTTACCACCCCAAAGAACTGTTACCAGTTCACATGCTCCCCTAAGAACCGTACTTGTGACTTTCACCACATACGGCTCAAGCCTTTCTAAGGTCTTTGGTGAGACCCGGCTTTTTAACCATTAATTTTAGGCTATGAACTTGTTTATGACAGTTTGGGTGAAGCAGGACAAGGTTTTCATCCAAATCTGCACCTCCGTGGGTTCTCCATATTATATGGTGTTTATGCCATCGTGTGGTATCATCTATCTTTTGTTTGCACACTGGGCATATTCCACTCTGTTCCTGCCACAATTTGAAAATCTTTGTACGAGCCTTCAAGGTTTCCGTCGTTTTAGAATCTCTTCGACGTTCAAAGTAGAACTCCCATTCAGGATCATATGGATTGGCATCCCCTTTGATTTTGGTATGCCGTTTGATCCTGGTATCCATGGCCTTCTTCAAGGTAGCCCTGTTTCCATCTTTCCTTCCAAAGAAGCACCAATCTCTTCCTTTTTCGGTTCTGTAGAAGTACCTTTGTTTAATCCAGGCTCTGGGTTGGTTAGGGTGTCTTTTGACCGCCCATTTCCATAAAGCTGCGGTAATTTCAAAGTCCACCTGTCCAAATATGGCTTTACTGACCACATGGCGATGAAAATTAGCCCATCCCCTTATTTTCGGGTTCAGTGTCCAGATCAGATACATGGGGTGGATATGTTGATTTTCCCGGATCACCGTTCTGATGTCATTCATGAATCGTTTGACATTCTTCTTTGCCGGTTTGATCAAAAGTTTATCATTATATTTTCTGACATTCTGGCCCAGAAAATCAAATCCTTTGCTGATATGCGTTATCAAGGTCTTTTCCTCAGATAGCTCAAGACCTCTCTGCCCAACGTGCTCTTTCACAATGGGCATGATTTCGTTTTCCAGCAGTTCCTTTGAGATTCCGGTAATAACAAAATCATCTGCATAAAAGATAATATGAACTTTTCTATCTTTCGAGAATGATGCTTTGAGTCTCTTCTCCAGACCGTATAGAGCCATGTTGGCTAATACCGGAGAAATAATACCGCCCTGTGGTGTCCCCTGATCTGTTGGATATATTTGGTAATTCTCCATATATCCTGATTTCAGCCATTGACTGAGAATCTTTTGATCCATTGGAACATTTTGAAGTAACCACCGGTGGTCAATATTGTCAAAACAACCTTTGATATCTCCTTCCAGAACCCATGTTGCCGATGTTTTCCGACCCAAACAGTTGAAACATTGTTCCATTGCATCGGCGGTGCCTCGGCCTTCTCTGAAACCATATGAGTTGGGATCACCTTTCAACTCGGCTATGGGATCAACTGCCAACTTCCACAGTGCCTGCATGGCTCTGTCTTTCATGACAGGAATCCCGAGTGGTCTTTTTTTGCCGTTACTTTTTGGAATGTATATTCTTCTGAGCGGTTTAACTTTGTAGCCCTTCTTGCTTAACTCTTGTATCGCTTCTGATTTTCGTTTCGGGGTATTCCAGAGTTCTCCATCAATACCCGCAGTTCTTTTCCCTTTGTTCTCAGTTATCCGCTTGATAGCCATAGCACGGCCAGCCAACGAACAGGTCAGGACATATTGCAGTGCTCTGGCAAGCCTCTGCTTCCCTTCCTTAAATGCCTTCACAATACGCACCTGTAGGCGACGCACGTTTCGATGTGCACGATTCCAGTTGATACCGTGCCATTGAATCGATTCACGCAGGCTCGCGCCAACAGCTTCTGTGGCTGTTCCCAATCTACGAACTCCTGTTTCTTGCGTCGTTCTCAAGTTATCTTGTGATGAAAGACCAATCAGAAGTCTGCACCCTTTCGGGTCAGGGCAAAGCTTGAACCCCTATCCGCACGATTACAGCACGACATTCGCTTCCTCCGATATCCCATACCCGCTTGCCCATGGCCTCCCCTTACGGTTCGGTTTCCACTTACGTGGAGACAATCGGGCTTACCACGTTCCGCATAAATACCTTACAAGTGACTTAGGCTCCACCTTTCGACCGACGGTGCAACATCTACGTCGGGATAAAACGCACATCCCGAACCTGACCGCTCACCATTTTGGTTCAGGCATATCAGCACCTTTTGCCTGTTTCAACTCACGATCTTTATCAGTGATTCACATATGTTAGCCATATCTCTCAAGCCTGGCTCCCGACCGCATTGGTGCTCGCAGTCGCCACCGCCCCTCACGGTTTAGTGACCATCCTTACGGATGAGACTTCCTTTGTCCCCACGCACTTCATTCAGCGGGTAGGCTACTGATGGTAGAACATCAGGTTATGTCATGAATTTCTCCAAGCATAACAAATATTTATGCGACTTCGTGTCGCACACGTGGAGTTGAGTGGCGCCGCCAACAGCCTTCGCGGAAATCGACTCCCGTTCACGGCGTCCACTCGAACATTTTGTTGGCCTACGATCTCCATAATTACTGAATAAAATTGCTTGTTTTACCAATTGACAATAAACCACCGAAGTCATTACCATAAAGATAAACCTCTTGTTCCACTATACCAATATATATATCCGTATCTGAATAATATCTGAAAGAGTATGGTTCAACATATATTGTTTCTGCACCAGATGGACTGAAAAACTGTGGAAAGTTTACTTCAGCCCAGTTAAAAAATTTATCTGAATCAATTTGACTGTCTTCAATAGAATGCGGTGACGGTATTACAAAAGCACCATTATTAATTTCAGCAATGACGAAAGCATCTGAAGAAAGGCCGTTGTGTTCAGTGTCTGAAAAATTAAAGATTCCTGTTACGCCAGTATAGTTCTGAATAGATTCAAGGGAGCTTCGGATTAGCTTTTTATCCCCTTCACTGTCCTTGAGAGCATTGGCAAGAAGATTAACTGCATCAAAGGCGTATCCGCCAAAGCAGGAAATATTTTCATTCCATTTGGCGTTATAGTCTGCTTCATAAGTGTCAATAATTTCTTTTTGGAAATCATCCTCTGGTAATAGGTCTGCTATCAAATACTTTTCTGTAGGCAGCAGAATTTTTTCTGCCGCATTTCCAGCAAGTTGAATAAATTCTTGAGAAGCCACTAATGGACTGAGGTAAAGAGGAATGTCTATTCCTAATTGCTTTACCTGCGTGGTAATCAAGGTAGACTCAGGTATGAGTCCCCAGCATACAATGGCATCGGGTGAGGCAGATTTGATTTTGGTAAGCTGAGCTGTAGTGTCGGTATCTTTGGCACCAAAGCTTTCTGCCTGGATCACTTCCAGACCATATTTTTCCGCTTGGCTCAACATCTGATTCTTACCACTCTCTCCAAATGAGTTGGCAACGGTAAGAATTCCGATTTTCTTGATTCCTTTGGCCTGCATGTGCTGGTAAATAGCTGCAACTGTCAGAAGATCGCTCGGGGCTGTTGTAAATACCCACGGTTT